>JACQZI010000023.1 GCA_016207825.1 Planctomycetota bacterium
AACTGGTTGGTGCCGACGGTAATAGCAAACTGTTTGCTTACATTTGCCCCGCCGAAACAGTGGGCGGTCAAGGTGAAAGTGACAACTCCGGTCTGGGTGGGCGAGCCGACTATTTTTATCTGACCGGGCAAACGCGCGGTATAATAATTATAGCCCTGGTCATACCATTCAAAGGCTTCTGTGCCGTTCGGGTTTGTGGTTTGCAGGCTCATCCCGGCAGGCAAAGCACCGGCGGAGATTGTCCAGTAATAACCTGAGCCCGCGGGCCAATCGCCGTATTCTCCGTCAACTACCGTGGCGTTAAACACTGTGCCGTCTGCGGCATTAATTTGTGTATTATATGCAGTATTAAGCAAGGCATCAGGCAAGGGGGAATTTGTGGTGATGGTTGGGTCGGCAAAGGCGAGGTTTGCAGCGGCTATACATATTAATATAGTAATACTAAGGGTTGCTATTTTAGCTCTGCGCATATGAAAACTCCTTATATTATGCAGATTGATTATTCGTTAGAATGGGATTATAGAAATTCAGTTTATTTCTGTCAAGGATAATATTTACTATCTGCCTATTTTTCTTTATCTTTATTTAATATCTACCTGGCTGAAACATTTTCCGCCTAATGCCGACTTGTTTATACTTGCCGTATACCCGGCAAAGGGAAACAAAATCATCTTAATTCTTGCTTCTTCACTGCAAGAATGATATCGTATTTCCTCATTTCAGAAAGGAAAATAAATGAAACATCTTTTAGTAATATTCATCGTCATCATTTTGTTTTCACCGGCAACAGCGCCTGCCCATGCCGAAGAACCGGTTACTGCCGAAGAAATCGTGGTTACCGCCAAACGCATACCACAGCCTCAATCCGAAATACCGGATAATATTTCCATTCTCACGGCTGAAGAACTGGAACAAATGCCGGTAAATGACCTGGCTGAGGCATTAAATCTTGTAACCGGAGTAGATATCCAGGGCAGGGGCCAATTCGGGCAGCCTTCTTCCGTCACCATCCAGGGCTGCGAGGCACGCCACGTCCGCGTAATGGTCGACGGCGTCCTTCTCAATTCACAGGGTAACGCCTTTGCCGACCCTTCACAGATACCTATCGAAAACGTGGAACGGATAGAAATAATCAAAGGCGCTGCTTCATCTATCTGGGGTTCTTCTTTGGGAGGCGTAATTAATGTAGTAACCAAATCCCCTAAAGACCCTGTTTCCAAAGCCGGGCTGGGTTTATCATACGGCTGGGGGCCTTATGAATTCTGGAAACGCAATCTTGAGATTTCCGGCGCAACCGGGAAATTAGGTTATTATTTATGGGAAAGCAGCCTTGACACCAACGGCGAATTCCGCGACAATAGCGAAATCACCGACCGCCGTTTCAGCGCCAAGTTTAACTATGCCATTATGGATAATGCCTCCATTGAAGCCGCTTTCCATTATAACGGGGCGGATATCGGCGGATTCGAATTCACGACCCAGGGATTCGGCGAGGATTATTTATACCTTACCCGCTACGGCTACCTTAAATTTTCCCTTAATCCCAAAAGCTGGTGGGATATTAATGCCGCTGCCAAGTTTTCCAGCCAGTCAAGCACGCTGGAACGTTTTATGCTAAACACCGGCGCCGTCACCAAGGTTGATACAACAGACTCATTTTCCGGAATGGACATTGCCTCCAGGCTTACACCATTCAAAGGACACACTATTATCGCCGGGACAGATTTAGGGCGTGACAAACTGGAATCAGACCAGATTGCCGATGAAGAAATATTAAGGCGGCAGGGATATTATGCAAACTACACCATAATCCTGTCTGAAAGATACGATATAAACTTCGGCGGGCGTTATGACGACAACGCCGCTTTCGGCAAACAGTTCAGCCCTTCAGCCGGTTTGGTTTACCACCTGCCTTATTGGGAAACGGATATTCGCGCCTCGGCGGCAAAAGCCTTTAACGCACCGCCCTTGCTTTACAAATATATCAGCGGCAATCCCTTCCTGGTGGCGAACGAAACCCTTAAAGCCGAACGCGCCGTGGTGTATGAAGCCGGTGTCGAAACCAAACCGATAACCGGGCTCTGGCTCAAATTCTCCGCCTACCGGGCTGAGGTAAAAGACCAGGTCAATTTCGTTTTGGTCGTACCGCCGTGGACTTCCATGGCCGATAATATTGACCGCGTCCGGCGCCAGGGCATGGAGGCAGAAACAAATTATGATATCATGAAAAACCTTCAAGCTCAGGCAGGCTGGTCAATCAACCGTATCCAGAACCGTGAAACAGGAAAGATTGTCCAGGGCAACGGCGCCGCCCGCCTGACTTATAACTTAGGGCTTAATTATAATTATGGCGATAAATTAAACTGTAACCTCAAAGGACATTATCACTTCTGGAACCAGCCTGTTACCGCCAACCCATTAGACCGAAGGTTTATATGGGACGCCCATATAAATTACGATTTGAGTAACTTATTGGGTGAAAAATCAGGTAAACGTATAAACTGCTTCCTTAACATTTATAATATCTTTAACCGGCAATACTGGTATGACCAAATACTCCCTTTTCCAGGGAGGAGGCTGGAATTCGGGATGGGATACGATTTTTAACCCCTTCCTAACCATATACTTTACCCAACCACTTATAATTAAAGGAATTAGGACAAGGGCATTATAGGCCACCATTTACATTTGACTATTTTTCCCCATTTTTAGGGCAAAAACCGGTTTCATGCACAAGTTCTTGTGCATGATGCACAAGAACTTGTGCAAAAAAAGCCCTCCTTTCAGCCGCTTTTTGATTGATTTCTATTTTCCCTAAATTTATTTACACATCCTAATGTCTTATAAATCATAAGATAGAACGACAAAAATGAAAATATACGCAAAAAACGACAAAATTATACTCTTTTGGCACGAAAACTGCATAATATAACTGAAATAAGCTTAAATTAACATGATTTTAGGAGGGAAAAATATGTTATCACAACCTCTACCAAATACCATCTGGCGGCTTTTGACAGCCAAGGATATTGCCCCGCTTATAGGCGTCCACGAACGAAAGGTTTATCAATTAGCCCAGGAAGGCAAAATACCCGCCACAAAGGTTGGCGGCACCTGGCGCTTTGATGTTGATACCATCAAGAAATGGTTCAAAAAGCAAATGGTCAATAATTGCTCTCATAGCCCAAGCCGGAAAAGCTCATCGGACGGGCCGGCTCGCCCTGAGCTCCCCGCCGAAGGCTCACTGCCTAATAGCGAAGAGGACTCGAAAGGAAAAGCATCATGACTATTAACCAGATTACCCTTTCGAAAATAGCGCGCCTGTTTACGGACCGGCCGGAAACCCGGGTCACGGCGCGTGGAATAGCCGCCTACCTCGGGGAAAACACCATCGAGGTAGAAAAGGTGCTGGAATATCTGGTCCAAAACGCAGTGCTTATCTCAAACGGAGAAGGCGAATTTAAAGTTTATAAATACGCTAGGGCAATTCATCAAAACCGGATAGCAACAGAGAGGAAGCAACATGAATCACAAAATACTGGTTATTGACGACGACTCAGGGATAAGGGAATTCTTAAGAGAAACCCTCTCCAAGCTCGGCTACCGGGTTTTCTGCGCACAATCCGGCGAAGAAGCCGTGGAAACTGCCACCCGCAACACACCGGACCTGGCCATCTGCGATGTGGTAATGCCTAACATGGACGGGCTGGAAACCCTGAACCGCCTGAAAAAACTCAATACGGACATACCGGTAATAATGATAAGCGGCGTCAGCACCCACGAAATGCTCATCAACGCTATCAACCAGGGCGCACTGGATTTTATCTCCAAGCCCTTTAGCCTCATCCAGATTAAACAGGTAATCAAACAGGCGCTGAACCAACGGGCAAATAAACCAGCGGACGGTCGCTCACCCATGACCCACCTCATGCGCGAAGGATATCTTACATTATTAAGCATGGTCAATACTATGCTCGAAATAAAAAATTCGTACCTGCGTAACCACAGCCAAAAAGTAGCGGAACACTCCCACCGGATTGCCATGGCAATGAAACTGCCCGATGAACAGGTTGAGGTAATCCATTACGCCGCGCTCCTGCATGATATCGGCAAGGTCGGCGTAAACGATGCGGTGCTCCTGAAACCGGGCAAGCTCGATGAATACGAATGGCTTGATATCAAATCCCACCCCCTTATCGGCCGGAGCATGATAGAACCGATAAAACTATTCCGAGCCGAAGAACCGCTGATATACCACCATCACGAATGGTTTGACGGCACGGGATACCCGGATAAACTAGGCGACGAAAAAATACCGTTGGGGGCGCGGATAATCAGCATTGCCGACGCCTATGACGCAATGACCTCCGAACGCCCTTACCGCAAGGCAATGGTTCCCAAAACCGCCCTGAAGATAATCGAGGAATCATGCGGAAAGCAGTTTGACCCTAAAATAGGCAAGACGTTTATTAGCATAGTTAAGGAGTAAATCGTGACAGAATATCTTTCGGAAAAACCGCTCTTACTACGGACCAGGAAAAATGTAATCGTTACATTAAGGGGTATCGTTTTTGCCATCATTTACCTGATTCTCCTCCAGGAACGCGGGCTCCACCACCTGCCCATAGCATTCTGGGTAATTACTTTATTATTCGTCATCTCGGAATTCGTATACATCTTCGAGAGCCACACACACTTTCTTATCCAGCGCATCTTGGGCTGGATTTTCATTTTCGATGCGGTCTTAATCGGGCTGGCCATATATTTCCTGTCCGTAAAATCAACCCTGCTTTTTATCGCCTATTTTTCCGTGATTGCCATTGCCGCCATCTCCAAAAGCGTCCGGATGGCTTTCATCATCACCTTCCTGATAAGCGTTTTTTACCTGTTTCTCTCCATCCAACAGGGTAATTTTATCTTTACTGAATTTATTACCCGCCCCCTCTTCTTTTTCGGAGTCGCTATCTTTGCCAGCTACCTTTCCGAAGAAAGCTCCACCCACCGCAGGGAACAAAAGAAAACCGAAGAGATGATAAAAAACATACCTTATACCGGCAGTTACCAAAGCAACTTTAAAGGCGATTTCGTTTATGTAACCGAATCATTTGCCCGGATGCTCGAATACGACTCCCCGGAAGAATTAAAAAGCGTAGATATCTTAAAACTGTATAAAAACCCGGAAGATAGGACACGCTTGATGAAAGAGCTTAAAAGAAGCGGCCATGTTACCGGCTTTGAGGTCGAATTGCTTACCAAGACGGGAAAAACCAAGCATCTGCTCATAAACGGCATATTGGAGGGGGAAATCATATCCGGAGTAAATATGGATATCACCGAACACAAGAAAGCGGAAAAGGAAATAGCCATGCGTTCCACCCTCTTGGATAACGCGACGGATTCTATTTTCGTCCATGACGAAAACGGCCGGTTCATCTACGCCAATAAAGCCGCTTACGAAACACGCGGCTACACCAAAGAAGAATTCATGAGAATTTCCCTCGCCGATTTGGATACGCCCGAATACGCCAGGCTAATCCCGTTGCGCATGAAAGAAATATCGGAAAAAGGCAGCCTGATGTTCGAAGCCGCCCATCGCAAGAAAGACGGCTCCATCATGCCCCTTGAAATCCATGTCTCGACCATTGGATTGGGCGGCAAACAATATTTCCTGTCCGTCCTGCGCGATATCACCGAACGCAAGAAAGCGGAAGAAACACTGCGTAAAAGCGAAGAACACTTCCGCTCCTTATTCAATAATATGCTGAACGGTTTTGCCTATTGCCGGATGATATTCGAAAACGGCAAGCCGAAAGATTTTGTCTGTCTCGACGTCAACAGCGCCTTCGAATCGCTGACCGGGTTGAAAAACGTGGTCGGCAAAAAAGTAACCGCACTCATACCGGGCATCAGGGAATCAAGCCCGGATATATTTGAAATCTACGGCCGGGTGGCGCTGACCGGCATCCCTGAACGCTTTGAAACCTACGTTGAAGGCTTGAAAATGTGGTTCGCGGTTTCGGTCTACAGCTCGCAAAAGGAGCACTTCGTCGCGGTCTTTGACGTTATCACCGAACGGAAATTGGCTGAAGAAAAAATCAGGAAAAGCCGGGATATAGAAGCCGCCATCAATTCAATCCTTAAAATCTCCCTTGAAAACATCCCGCTTGAGGATATCCTGAGGAAAACGCTTGATGCCATCCTTTCCATTCCATGGCTGTCTCTTCAATCGTGCGGGGCAATATTCCTTACGGAAGGGACGGATACCCTGGTAATGAAAACACAGAATAACATCCATCCGGGATTACTGGAAAAATGCGCCCGCATCCCTTTCGGCAAGTGCGTATGCGGGAAAGCCGCCTCCAGCCGGGAAATCCAGTTCTGCGATAAGATTAACCAAGAACACGAAACCACTTACCCGGGCATAATTCCGCACGGGCATTACTGCGTCCCGATTGTCTTCAATAATAAGACTCTCGGCGTCATCAACCTCTATATAAAAGAAGGGCAAAAACAGGACGAAAAAGAAGTAGAGCTCCTTTCCGCAATCGCTAATACGCTTACCGGCATTATCCAGCGCAAACAAGCTGAAAAAGAACTCGTCCAAAACGAGGAAAAATTCCGCTCGCTCGTCCAGAACCTCTCGGATATCATCATCGTCATGGACGATAAAATGGCGGTCAAATATATCTCACCCTCGGTGGAAAGTATCCTCGGTTATAAACCTGATGATTTTATCGGCAAATCACCCATGGACCATGTCCATCCAAACGATATCTCCTCAACCGCGGAATCATTCGCCGAAACCCTGAAAAAACCCGGCATTAACCCGCCCTTTAACCTGCGCATCAGGGATAAAAAAGGCAAGTGGGTCTGTTTTGAAACCATCGGGAATAATCTCCTCGGTAATCCTGTTATCAACGGAATCGTGGTGACTGCCCGCGACGTCACCGAACAGCAAAGGGCCCATGAGGAAATGCATAAGCTTTCCAACGTGGTCGAACAAACCGCGGACCTCGTCCTTATCACGGATAAAGATGGCTTTATCCAGTACACCAACCCGGCTTTCGAAAAGCTCACCGGCTATAAAGGAAAAGAGCTTGCCGAAGGCAAAACTCCCAGGATCCTTAAATCCGAGCGACACGATAAAACGTTTTATGAAAATATGTGGCGCACCATCCTTTCCGGCAAGCCCTTCAGCGCGGAGTTTACCAACCGGAAAAAGAACGGGGAATTGTATTACGAGGAAAAAACCATCACCCCCGTAAAAGACGCGCGCGGCATTATTACCAGCTTCGTCTCTATCGGAGACGATATCACCGCACAAAAGAATATGGAAAACCAGCTCATGCAATCACAGAAAATGGAAGCCGTCGGCTCCCTGGCCGGGGGAATCGCCCATGACTTCAACAACATCCTCACCACCATCCAGGGGTATACGGATTTGGTCATGGAGGAACTGGACAGGCAATCGCCCCTTTACGAAGATATGGAGCATATCAAAAACGCCTCGCGCCGGGCAACCAAGCTAACCCATCAACTCCTGCTTTTCAGCCGTAAAAAACCCAGGGAGCTTGCCAATATAGATATCAATACCATCATTGATAATATGCTCCCCATGTTACAGCGGATGATAGGCGAAAATATAAAGATATTGCCTGAACTGGCGGCCGGGCCATCCATGATAAAAGCGGATGAAGGCAATATCGAACAAGTCCTTATGAATACAGTGATAAACGCCCGCGACGCTATGTCCAAAGGCGGCATCATTAATCTTAAAACGGAAAACTTATCCATAGACGAGGAATACTGCAAAAACGTAATACAGGCGCGGCCCGGCGAGTTTATCTGCCTTTCCATCACCGATACCGGAGCCGGCATCGATAAGGGAACAATCTCCCGTATCTTTGAACCGTTTTTCACTACAAAAGAAAAAGGCAAAGGCACCGGGCTGGGGCTGGCAACCGTTTACGGCATCGTCAAACAACATCAAGGCTGGATAAATGTCTATAGCGAACCCGGCCACGGAACCACCTTCAGGGTTTACCTGCCGGTAACCAAGGAAACGACGCAAACGAAAAAGAAATCCGATATAATCACGCCGGAAAAAGGCAATGGGGAAAAGATACTCCTGGTGGAAGATGACGATGCCATACGCGACTTCACCTTTAAAATACTCAGCAAAAACGGCTATCACGTATCGCCCGCTTCCATGGTAAAAGAGGCGCTGGATATCTTCCTCAAAGAAAAAGGGGGTTTTGACCTCTTGTTAAGCGACATGGTCCTGCCGGATAAAACCGGACTTGAACTGGCCGAACAGCTGCGCACGGCCAAACCTAACTTGCCGATTATTATGTCGAGCGGATATACGGATAATAAAATCGGGTTAAACGGCCCGGCGGAAAAAGGCTATAAATTCATCCAGAAACCCTATAATACCTTACATCTATTAAAAATGATAAAGGAGACCCTTATAAGTAAGTAGCGAGTAACCAGTAGTCAGTAGAAAGATAACAGGAAAAGGGAAAAAGAAAGGAATTATATTAATCAGATAAATCCGCCCTGCTCCGAAATATTATATTAATAAGGAGTTCCCGACGAAGGAGCGGGGCTAAATCCGTTGAGAGCACGAAATCCCCGATGAGGGGGTGTACAGAAAGGAAAACCATGAAAAAGATATTAGTAGTTGATGATGATATCGCCATCCTGGGCGTCTTAGACCGC
The DNA here is from genome assembly GCA_016207825.1 of Planctomycetota bacterium. Classification (NCBI taxonomy): domain Bacteria; kingdom Pseudomonadati; phylum Planctomycetota; species Planctomycetota bacterium. Next base: position 8,722 of record JACQZI010000023.1, read on the forward strand.
CTGCTCAGCAAAAAGGGATATAAAATAATTTCGGCATCAGACGGTGCAACCGCCTTGGTAAAGGTAATGGAACAATCGCCTGATTTGGTAATCCTCGATTATAAAATGACCCTGGTAGGCGGGCTTGAGGTATTAAGGAAGACAAAGGCGTTTAACGGCAAAATCAAAATAATCATGCTGACCGGCTTTGCCACCGAGGGACTGGAAAAAAGCGCCCGCGATTTCGGTGCGGACGGATTCCTGGAAAAAGGAATACCGACCGATTCATTGGTTAAATCTATTGAAGCTATGCTCTAAACATCGGGCAGAAAGGAATAAATCATGGACACTGCGATTAAAGAAATTCAGATTGTCATGATAGATAAGGATAAGATTGAAAAGAACGACTCCTTTTCCAACGCCTACAGTTATCCTTTCAAACTTACCTCCACGCCGGATGCTGTCTGGGTGGAACAATTCGTTAAAACCTATGACACGGTCGAAGACCCCAAAAAAAGGAAAATGTATGTAGCCGACGATTATATCATGCTGATTATGGCGGCCGATGACAACAAGCAAAAGCACATAGATATCGTCAAATGCCTGGTCTTTGAAACGAACAGCCGATACAAGAAAATATGCCGGGAAAAACAAGACAGGGAAGCCAAACAACAGCAAGACAAGGACAACCAATTACTCAACTTAAAAGATGAAACGGCTAAGTTTAATATTTAACATCGACTTGAAAGGAACTTATAAACATATGACCAACAAAATATTTATTCTCTGTGTTCTCTGTGCCTCTGCGGCAATCATTACTGGATGCGGCATTCCCCCGCCGCTTGCTGCGGAAAACCCCTACCTTGCCGGAGCAAAAGAATATGAAACCAGCGGCGACTACGACAAGGCGATTAACGAATACACCCTGGCAATCGGGCATGATATCAATAATGCGCTCCTTTACCAGTGCCGCGGCGATGCCTACGCCAAAAAAGGGCATGATGACCTGGCGATTTCCGATTATACCAGGGCCATCGCGCTTCACCCGGAATTCTATTTCGCCTATTACTCGCGCGGAATCTGCTACCGAAATAAAAAGGATTATGATTCGGCCATCGCCGACCAGTCCAGGGCGCTCGAACTCAAACCGGACTTTGCACAATCATACTGCGAACGGGGATGGTCATATCACGCCAAATGCTCGTATGATATGGCAATGGACGATTTCAGGAAGGCGCTGGAATTAGACCCGCATAATAACAAGGCGCAAAAGACCAAGGATACATTGGAAAAAATGATAAAGACAAGCGACCCGCAGGAATGAAAGACGAGGGACGAAAGGGAAAAATATGGCCGGACAAAAATCAATTGGCAACCAGTATGAAACGTGCAAATATGCAACCACTGCCTCAATCAACAGCGTTGCGGATAAAACGGCAGGGAAAGCAATCAAACGGCCCTGGTGCAAACTGCAAAGGAATACCCTGCTCCGGGGGCCGCGGTGTTTCAGTGAAAAATGCAGCGCGCATGAGGAAAAATGAAAACTAAAGACGCATGGCGAGAAACGGGAAAAAAATATTACGGAATTAAAAAATTTGGTACCCGCCTGACCGGGAGCGTCGGGCAAGTTGACTTTTTTTTATAAATATGTATAATGGGCATTATCACACCGTGGTGCAGGACATAAAAAGCCCAAAGTAAATTAACAAGGAGCTTTTATGGACAGCAAAACGATACATCTTAAGTTCGAAGTGTGCCGGCGCGAACCGAATATCGGGAAAATCCCCGAAAAGCCCGGCATCTACGTCGTCTATGAATGTTCGCACGCCATCTTGGCGGATACCCTCGACCTGCTCGATGTGGTTTATATCGGCTCGGCGACTAATGCCAACGGACGGATTGCGCATCACGAGAAATGGACCGAATGGAGAAAGCATTGCGGCGATTCAAACCAGCTCTGCTTCTTTTTCGCGCCGATTGCGAAAGACAGGAAAAGGACCGAGGCCGCGCTTATCTACAAGCATAAGCCGCCGGTTAATGATGAATACAAGCATGAATTCCCGTTCGGGGAAACCACGATAATCCTTAGCGGCAAGACCGGATTGTTGCGCACGTATTTTACGGTCAGATGAAAATAAATCTTTGGCTGTTTAAAAAATTACCTATTGACTTTTCCGGTTTTTGTGTATAATAGTCATAATAACTATAAATTAAGTAAATAGAGAGGGGGTGAAAAAGATGCAAAAGGAAATCGGGGAAAATGCCGGCAAGCTCTGGCATGTTCTGGGCAAAAACGGGGAAGTCCCTTTGGCGAACCTTCCCAAATTAACCAGCCTTAAAGAGGCGGAGGCCTATCTGGCCGCCGGCTGGTTGGCGCGGGAAAACAAGGTCAGGTTCAACAATAAGAACAAAAACCATTACGTGGCTTTGACCGAAGGAGAACTGAACGCTTATAAGCGGACAAGTTCCAAATAACGAATCGTCGGCAGGTCCCAATCCCGACCCCCGCGCTTATGGGGAGTTGGGGTTGGGTCACGGACGAAGGGAAAAAACACTCGATAGCAGTTAAAAGAAAGGAGCTATTTATGGGCATGCACCAACCGGTCGATATGTTCGACCCGCAAAAAATCATCCAGGAGGTCTTCAAGCTGAACAAGGCCTATTGGCTGAACTCCATGGAAATGATGGCGGCCTTCCAGGACCAGGCGATGTCGGTCGTTAATACCATGATGGAACAGGGAATGGTCACCCAGCAAGGCAGCAGGAAGGCCTTCCAGGACTGGCTGGAAAAGGCAAAAGAGGCGCAGGAAGAATACGCCGAGACCATGAAGACCAACCTGAAAAAAGCCGAGGCGATGTTTAATCCGAACGCGAAGACGGAAAAGTAAGCGTCTCTCGCAGGTTCGTCCCTCGTCTTTCGTGGGTTCGTCCCTCGTAGGCTCGTCCCTCGTCTCTCGTAGGCTCGTCCCTCGTAGGTGTATCTCAATGGGATAATGAGGCAGGAGAAAGGAAGGAATTGAGCATGCGTAGCCTTTGGCGGAGTCCCGACGAAGGCATCGGGGTGCTTCTTCGTGAACTTAGCGGGAAAAGACTTTTTCCGGTTTTTGCGTATAATAGTATAATATAATTATGGCAAAAAACAGATATCAGACAAACGGCTTAGCGGAAAACCAGCCAGCCCGACAGAATTGGTCTGGCGGGTTCGAGTCCGGTTCAGGCAAGCGGGTCTTGAAGAACCTGCCCGGCATAAAATCCAGGCGTCTTATTGAAAAGGAAGAAACCATCGCCCTCTTTAAAACCGAAGAATGGGCTTCCGGCTTTTTCTCCAAAACCCACCGTTTTACCGCGGATGATATCCGGAAAGTCCATAAGGTGTTCCTGGGCAAAATCTATCCCTGGGCAGGCAATTACCGCAATGTCAATATCAGCAAAGGCGATTTCCCCTTTGCCTTTACCCGTCAAATCCCGCATTTAATGGAAAGCTTTTCCCGTGATATTTTAGCCGAATACACGCCCTGCACTTTCAAGGACAAGGAAAAGATAATAGAAGCCATAGCCGTCGTCCATGCGGAATTGTTATTGATACATCCTTTCAGGGAAGGCAACGGCAGGCTCGCCCGTTTATTGGCTAACCTGATGGCGTTCCAGGCTGATTTGCCGTCCCTTGATTTCGGGATTATCAAAGGTAAAACCAGGTTAAAGTATTACCGGGCGATTCAAAAGGCATTGGCCAAGAATTATGAACCGATAAAGGACTTGATAAAGAAAGCTCTTCAACGCGCTTTATGATTACGTGCTGAAGAACGTCTGGCTGTTTGCTGTAGGTCGCTGCAATAGATGCCTTCTATACGGGAGGAGGCAATGGTATCGCGTATGAACATTTTAAGGCGGCTCCGGCTCTTTTTAAGATACGGGTTGGTATCAATGAGCCGCTTGCCGTTGCCGTTGGTTTTCATGGCAATATTATAACATAGGAGAAAGGAAAAGACAAGTAAAAGATGAACACCCCGCTCCAATTTAATATTATTAATAGGGAGTCCCCGCCAGTAGGCAGGGGGCGAATCGCACGAATAGGAACGAATACCACGAATTAATTAATCCCCTCTAACAAGAGGGGAATAAAAGGGATGTGTTATAATCCGCGGAATCCGCCCTGCTCCGAAATATTATATTAATAAGGAGTCCCCGACGAAGGAGCGGGGCTAAATCCGTTGAGAGTACGAAATCCCCGACGAGGGGGTTGAGAGCACGAAATCCCCGATGAGGGGGTGTACAAAAAATGAATAAAGAGCTCCGAAATTACGGTACGTCTTAAGGCGGCTGACCGCCTCTACCGGCAGGCAATGAGTCCGTCCGTTGCCAAAAATCATGAAAGAAGAAAGTAATATGCAATTTGACGCCCAAGTTGTTAAGGCGTTTTTAAGTAGTATTTAATCCAAAAAAAGAAGATTATATAGGAACATAAAGGGCGGTGCGAAGCCGCCAAGATACAATATATAAATATTGCAACATGAGAAAGTGAAAATTATGGCACAATTAAAAAGCACCGCCGAAAAACAGGGCATCAATATCGCAAACGACCCGGTTGTCCAGGATATCATAGATTCTTTCCCGTTTTATGTCATGCTGGTCGACGAAAACCACCATATCGTCATGGCAAACGAAAAGGTCAAAGACGTATTAGGCGTCAACCCCAAGGAAATTATCGGACAGCATTGCGCCAGGGCAATCCACGGTATCGACGGTCGGTATGACGGCTGCCCGCTCGAAGAATCCATGGAAAAAGGCGGCTGTGCAGTCGAGAAGGAAATATTCGAGCCTAAATTAGGGCGCTGGTTCAAATCCGCAATTTATCCTACGGATTACCGGACCGAAGGCGGCAAAAAAATATTCGTCCACATGACCCACGATATCACTGCCCAAAAAGAGGCCGAAGAAGAAATCAGGCACAACTACGACATACAGAGCGCGGCAAACGCCATCCTGCGCCTTTCACTGCAGGATATCACGACAGAACAGTTCCTCCAGAAAGCGCTTGAGCTGATACTGGGCATTCCCTGGCTTGTGTTCGAGAGGAAAGGATGCATATTCCTGGCCGACGAAAATTCCGGTTCGCTGGTCATGGTCGCGCAGCACGGGCTTACCGAATCTATCCGCAATGCCTGCGCCCGGCTTCCGTTCGGCAAATGCATCTGCGGGCAGGCCGCCGTGAAACGCGAATTGCAGTTCGTCAATAAGATAGACAAACGCCATGAAATAAGCTACGAAAATATCACCCCGCACGGCCATTACTGCAACCCGATTCTCCTGAACAATAAAACGGTCGGGGTGATTAATCTCTACATTAAAGAAAGCCATCCTTTCAGCCGGAAAGAAAAGGAGTTCCTGGACGCCATATCCAATACCCTGGCCGGTGTAATCCAGCGCCACGTAATCCAGCAGGAAAAAGAAAAGATGCAGGGACAGCTTATCCAGGCGCAAAAGATAGAAGCCATCGGCACCTTGGCCGGCGGCGTGGCGCACGACTTCAATAATATCCTCGCGGCTATCAGCGGCAATGCCCAGTTAATCAGGATGAACCTTTCGCCGGAAAACGAAAACTACCAATTGACGCAAGCTATCGAGAGCTCCTCCCAGAGGGGCGCCACCTTGACCCGGAAACTGCTCGATTTCACCAGGAAAGCGACAACCATGACCACGGCCTCCATAAACCTGAACGAAACCATCAATGAGGTAATCGAACTCCTCAAACGCACCATCGAGAAAAACGCCGTTATCACGCTGAACCTCGCCCCCTCTTTGCATAATATTACCGGCGACCCCTCGCAAATATACCAATCTATCCTGAACCTGTGCATCAATGCCCGCGATGCCATCATGGAACGCGGCAAAGGTGAAATAATCATAGAAACCTGCAACAAGGACTTATCCGCCGATGATATCAAGCTCTATCCCAAGGCGCAGCCGGGCAGGTATGTCATGCTGGCGGTTTCGGATACCGGAATCGGCATGGACCAGGAAACCGTCCGGCACATCTTCGAACCGTTTTTTACCACCAAACCTATAGGCAAAGGCAGCGGGCTGGGATTATCGGTAACCTACGGCATTATCAAATCCCATAACGGCTTTGTCACGGTTTACAGCGAAAAGAACATCGGCACCAGCTTTAAAATATATTTCCCCGCCAACGGTGGACAGGCCGCCGCAAAACAGGAAGCCCCGAAAAGGGAAACCGCCCTGGCAAAAGGCAAAGGCTCTGTGCTGATTGCCGATGACGAAGAGCCTATCAGGAAGATGGCAAAAACCCTGCTGGAGCGCGCCGGCTATGAAGCCGTAATCGCCGCGGACGGTGAAAAGGCCTTTGAAATATACCGCCAACAGAAAAACCGGTTTGATATGGTCCTCCTGGATTTAATCATGCCCGGCTGGAGCGGGCTGGACACCCTAAAAGCCATGAAGAAGATTAACCCGAAAGTGAAAGTCCTGATTTCCTCCGGCTATAGCAGTGACGGCACGAATGAGGAAATAATCAATTTGGGGATTAACGGATTCATCCAAAAACCTTATATCATCAAGGAATTACTGGAAGAGATAAAAAGAATCATGGCGCAGTGAAACGAATACGGAAAGAAAACATGAACACCCCGAATAACCCCGCTCCTTCGTCTCGGGGGCACCTGTCTGCCGTAGCACAGGCAGGCCCGATTATCGGGAGTCCTCGTAGGGGGTCGGGAGTCCCTGAGGGTAGGCATTGGGTGGTGAAAAGACTTTTGCCGATTTTGCGTATATTAGTGTGAATAAAGAGCCCCGATGTAATCGGGGAGCAAAGGAGAAAAATATGGCGTTAATAAAGTGCCCTGAATGCCAGTACGATGTTTCTGATAAAGCGGCTTTTTGCTTAAAGTGTGGATATCCTTTTCAAACCAAGAAAACGAGCAAAACCCCAGAAAACCCTGTCCCATACTCTAGGTTTAAGGAAGTAAATGATAAAAACAAAGTGCTTATGGAAGAAAACAGCAAGTTGAAAGAAAAAATTAAAGAATCAATAAAGAAAGGAGAGTAAAATGCCTACTTTACAAGAATTAGCACAAAGGTATTTAGAAAAACTACGGACTGCAAATAACATAACGATTGCGGCCGAAGAGATTATTGAAGAAATGGAGAAATTGACTTATAGCAACTCAAATACGCCTATTTCAAGTGAGGATAAAAAACTAATTCTTAATAGTATGCTGACTATAAAAGATAAAGTTGTAATTAAAGAAGCAGATAATAAGAATTATCTTCAAATGATTAACTATATTAGACAAAGATTGGAAGGAGGCAAAAAATGACTGTCTATGAAATAATCTCAACCGTTATAGCCATTGGAGCATTTGTGGTTTCGTTTATTGCCCTACGAAAATCAAGTTCGGCATCTACAGCCAATATTGAACTGTATATAAACGAACGAATTACCAATACGAAAGAAAAAGTAAGTGAAATATCTATAAAAATAGCCGATTTACCAGCAATAATGGGTTCTGCACATCCTGCCTATAATAAAACCATTGAAGCGTATAAAAATATATTTGATTCTACTGTTGAGAATAATTTGAATGCTTATGAAAATGCCTGCGCTATATATATAGATGGTAAAATCGACAAAGATAGGTTTAAGAAAACTTACAAAACAGAAATAAGACAACTTGTTGAAAATGAAGGAATGAAAAGGTATTTTGAACCTGCAACCACATCAAGATTTAAAGCAATACTTAAAGTATATAAAGAATGGGAAGATTTAGAGAAATAGACTCTATTAAACAGAAAGACTCATAATCAAGGAGGATTAATATGCCTAATAAATGCCCTAAATGTGGTCGTTTTTTAGCCGAGGATGAAACTCACTGCTCTTGTGGTTATAAAGATGATGTTGAACTTAAAACAACTGGCGGCTTGGTTGGTGGTGCCATTCTTGGTGCTTCTATCGGTGGCTTGCCTGGTGCAATCATCGGAGGTATTATTGGTGGTATTCTTGGGAATGAAGCAGGCAAATCAAAGCAGGGAGGTAACAAAAAATGATAAACCTAGATAAAATTGTTACTATTCCATCTATCATATTAAGCGGCATTTTAATAATTATCTATCTTATCCGATGTCTTCAACGAAAAACAACACCAAGGTTAACTATTATTATAAATTGCTTTTTTATTGGCAGTGGTATTGTATGCGGTATTTTACTCTTTGCTAGCTCTATTCTCCCTGATTTACGTTCAGTACTATCTAATATTGATTTATACATCGCAATAAGTGGAGTTGCTGTATTATGTGTTTCAATTATCCCCATTAAAAATGAAGTATTTTTATATTCAAAATCTAAAGAAGATGTATCCGGTAATTCTGACGACACAAAATAGATTAAGAAGTAGTATGCTATTCGGGAGACGCCTTACCGAATTGGGGAATTGAGTAAGGCGTCCCCGGAATTCGCCAAAGGGTAATAAGGAATATTGTATTGGAATTTTGACTGATTGGGCGATGCTGTTTCACCTTTTAGTAACAATAGCACTAGTATTTATTGTATGTATGAGATATGTAATCCGGTGACACCCGTCCCGACGTTACGTCGGGACGAGGCAGGCAATACTAATTATGGAGGATTTGATTATGCCGAAAGATAAGATAAAAAAGATGGCTGACTCTGAAACAATGCAGTGGTTCAAGAACTCTATCATGGCAAGCCCACGGTCCTGCGCAAAAATGAAGGAAATCGTTACCTATTACCTGCATAAGCGAATCCTCAAAGCCAGGCATCCGGATATACACCAGCTCCGGGAAGCCGAAAATCTTCTGCATCTAATCTCCGTGGCTGAGAAAACATTCAAAGACGCTAAGATTGTCAACGGCAAGGAGTTGTTTGAATACGCTGACGATACAAAAAAATACAGGCCCATGGATGATAAACCAAAATGGGAAACCAAACATAAATTCAAAGTTCAATAGTTCATATGTTCAATAGGCAGGATGAATCCTGAAATTAATGAAGTATCCCGCGCCACGACGCGAATGATTCAGTCAAGTGGGCGTCGGGAAGCGGGATCTACGGCCCCCCGAAAGCTTTCGGGGCGCCTTCGAGGAGGTGATGTTTAATGTGAGTGAGTCACGCTGGCAAAACATGGAACAGGCTCAGGCTAAGCTTGATGCCCTCTTCAGGGAATTGGTTGACTACCCCGGCTTCGGAGAACTCCACGTCGATGTCAAAACCCTGAAAAAAGGCGACAAGGAAGTGGTCTTGTCATCCGGTAAGCAATACCGCTTTGTGCTTAAACTCAAGAAAGAAACCGGCTAAAAAAATGACGCTGGACCCTGCGACGCAGGGGTATCCAAGGGCGATGTTTCGGCCGCCCGCATGGGCGAGCCTCGGCCCCGACATAATGTCGGGGAGGGCATATCGAAAATCACCTGCCCGAATGGCTCGTTCAGGCGGGCCTCTCAAAATCATAGGTTATCTTAGTAACCCGGAAATATAACCCGAATTGCTGGCAATCTAACCCGAATTGCTGGCAATCTAACTCGTATTGCTGGCAATCTAACTCGTATTGCCGACAATCTAACACGGATTGCCAACAATCTAACACGGATTGCCAACAATCTAACACGTATTGCTGGCAATCTAAACTGTATTGTCAGCAATCTAATCCGTATTGCTAACAATCTAACCCGGATTGCTAACAATACAACCTGTTTGAAGAGAAAGGAGAAGTGAATTATGGGATTGACAAGAAAAACGGACTGGATACCGACCCAGAACGACGACATTTATAACAAGGTGAAGAGTTACCTGGAGCTGATTGCGGCAAATAAGGTTGCCTGGGGCATACCGGACATCGCGATTACCCCGCTGACTGACCTCCAGGCCGAATTTAACCCGCTCTATGACAAGATTCAGGATAAGCGCCGCCGGACCAGCGCGGATGTCACGGACTTCCGGGACTGCAAAAAGCGCCTGCTGGACGAGTGGAGGGCATTCCATAAGGAAAACGTCCGCGGTAACCGGAAAATCAGCCCTGGAGACCTGTCCATTTTAGTCGGCAAGGAATATGACACCGAGCCGACGCCCAGGGCCAAGATTGAGCTCACCCCCTATGTCAACCTCAAGCCCGCCGCCAGCGGCGTCATTGAAGTCCGGTCACAAACCGAAAAAGACGCCACCCGGGTGAGCATGCTCGCAATCGCCGACGGAATTGAATGCCGGTACGCCATCGTGCCCAAAGGCGAGATGCCGCCGTCCGGCTACGAGGATGCCAAAAGCACCGTCGTATCCAGAAAGGCGCGCTTCACCATCACCGTAGGCGACAAGAACTCCGGCGACAGTTTTTACGGCTTTTTCCGCTGGGTGAATACCAGCAGTCCCGATAAATCGGGTCCCTGGACCAAGGCGATTCATGTGGTAATTGCGTAGCGTAGAGCATAGGGGCTTAGAGCATGGAGTTACTATACGCTCTATGCTCTTTGCTCCATGCTTTGAAAGGAGTTTGAATTATGGCATTAAATCCAGGTGAAGTAAAGACCGAACACATCTCAACCGGCGCGGTAACCACCCCGAAGATTGGGGAGTTGCAGGTTACAAGTTCCAAGTTACAAGACGGAAGTGTCAAGACAGAAAAAATCGCTACCGGCGCGGTGACCGGCTCAAAAATCGCCGATGGCACGGTCTACGGGTCTAAGTTGCGCGACGGCGCGGTCAAGGCTGAAAAGATTGCCGCCGGTGCAGTCACGACCGCTAAGATTGGAGAGTTACAAGTTACAGGTTCCAGGTTACAAGACAAAGCAGTAACCACAGAAAAGATTGCCACGGGAGCGGTGACCACGGTAAAAATCGCCAATGGCTCGGTCACTCCGGCAAAACTTTCCTTCACTCCCCCATCTGTCGCCCGGCCTCTTGTGCCGCCCTTGGTCGCCGCGGAATTAGGCACCAATTGTGTGGAGGAGGATAAGATTGCGGCTGGCGCAGTAATCAGCAGCAAGTTAGCAGTAAACAGTGTGGAGACGGACAAGATAAAAGACGGGGCGGTCACTCCGGCGAAATTGTCTTTTACACCAGCTGGCGGCTCGCAGATAGTCGATTTCAGCCAGAACCTGCCGGTCTACCAAAACGCGGGGAGTGACGATTTCGGCTTGCAGGTGGATTTATCCGCGCTTGTGCCGGACGGGGCTAAGGCAATCTTCGTCGAGCTGGAGCATCAGGCGGGCCAGGTGATGAACTTCGGCGCGATTGCCTGGGTGGGCGGGCCGTCCAATTACTACGCGGTGAGAGCCGCTTTATTGGCGGGAACAACGGATACCGGATATCCGGTTTGTAACGCGGGCAAGGTGGAGCTGGCCGTCAAGACGCCGACCAGGAAAGTCTTCGTCACCGCGGAAAGGAACGGGAAACAAACCACAGTAAACGTATACCTATTGGGTTGGATAATATAAAGGAAGTATCCCGACGCTTCGGTCGGGACGCTTGATTATGTTTGATTATTGTAGAAGCGGGATGGGTAATTTGAAACAATGACCCCGCACCTACTTTACGAGAGCCGGCACTAAACTATAGTAGAGGTGTTGTAGGGTTGTTTTACAAAAGTAGGTGCGGGACATTAATACCCGCTTATTTATTTGACTTGATAAACGCCAATTATTAAGATAGTGTAAATTTTTATGCCTATGCCTTATTCGAAACCGGTGATAATGGTAGTGGATGACGACCCGGATGTTTGCGCCCTATTGAAACATTCCCTGGTCAACCACAAATGGGAAGTGAGCGTTTTTGAAAACCCGCAAGCCGCCCTCGAATACGGGAAGAACAACCGGATTGACCTGGTAATAACGGATATTAATATGCCCCAGATGACCGGGCAGGAATTAATCCGGGAAATAAAAAGCGCCAAGCCGGAGATTCCGGTCATCGTCATGTCCAGCGCGATTAACCCGTATATCATGGAAGAAACCGCCCTGCACGGGGTGGTGGATTATTTCAGGAAGCCTTTTGACCTGACCGCGCTTAAAAACCGGATTATGGCAAAACTCTCCCTGGCTTCTGAATAACTCAAGTTTTCCAATCTTAGGATAATCACTCACGGCGTATTAGTATTTTCTTGCAAAAAATATGCTAAAATGGTGCAATAGGGGTCATGCAAAAAGTTCATGTCATGGTGATTGACGACGACCTGGCTATCCGGGAGTTATTATACCGCATCCTTGCCAAGAAGGATTATGAAGTGACCACCGCGGTCGGCGCGGAACAGGCATTGCAATTGCTGGAGAAAGAGAAGCCCGATTTAATCGTGGTCGATTTGAAAATGCCCGGAATGGACGGCCTCTCATTCGTAAAGAAAATCCGCACCTGGGATAAAAGCCTGCCGATAATCATGCTGACCGGGTTCGGCGATGAGCTGGTCGAACTGGAAGCTAAAAAAGCCGGTGTCCAGGCTTTCTTGAGGAAAGACATGGGCATAAACCTCTTCACGGAATCGGTCAATAAGCTAATCGACCCGAAACGCCTCGCCCAAAAACGGGAGGCGAAACGCGATTACATCATGGTCGTGGACGACGACGCGGAAGTCCGCTCTTTGCTCCAAAAATTCCTGGTGAAAAAGGATTACGAAGTCGCCTCTTTCCAGACGGCTGAACAAGCGCTGGAAGAAATCGATAAAAGGAAGCCGCACCTCGTGCTGCTGGATATCAACCTGCCCGGAATGGACGGCATCACCGCGCTGAAGAAACTGAAAGAAAACCATAAAGATATCGGCGTCATCATGATAAGCAGCAATACGGAACTGGAAACCGCGAAACAATCCGTCTCCATGGGCGCTTATGATTACATCATGAAGCCTTTTAACATGGAATACCTGGAACTGTGCGTCTTGACCAAGATATTTTTGGGGGAAAACTGAATCCTATGACAGAGGAAAACGACGACCATAAAATAGAAGGCGCCATCAGGAAAGTCCTGGTCGTGGATGACGACCCGGAAATAAGGGACCTGCTTTACCGGGTGCTTACCAAGGAAAATTACCAGGTGGCGACCATGCCAAGCGGTTCGGCGGCGCTGGAGTATCTTAAAAACCAACGGCCGGATATCATTCTCCTCGACCAGCGCATGCCCGGAATGGACGGACTGGAGACACTTAAGCAAATCCGGGAGTTCGATAAGGACCTGCCGACCATCATGCTGACCGGTTACGGGACAGCAGACCTGGAAATTGCCGCGCTGAAAATGGGCATGAGCGATTTTTTAAGGAAAGGCTCTTCCGCCCCGAAACTCTTAAAGACCATGGATGAGGTGATAAAGAAACAAAAAGCAATCCAGGCCGGCAAACAGCCCAAACAGGGAGGCGGGAACATAATCATCGTGGATGACGAGGCGGAAATCAGGCAGCTTATGGAAAAATTCCTCCTGAGGCAGGGTTATACGGTCAGGAATGCCCGTTCAGGTGAAGAAGCACTGGAGATATTGAAGAAAGGCGAGTTCAAGCCTGATTTAATATTGATGGATATAAAATTAACCGGCATGGACGGCCTGGTTACGCTCAAGGAAATCAAAAAGCTTAATAATGCTTTAGGGGTAATCGTAGTAAGCGGAGAGCTTGCCCCGCAGATTAAACAACAGGCGCTGGAATTGGGCGCGCTGGATTATATCTATAAACCGGTCGATTTGGAATTACTGCACCTGACCATCCGCATCCGTGCTTCTGAAGCACAGTCAAACCGGGTGAATTCATAATACGTTGCTTCTTCCACCGGGCGGAAATTCATGCGTGGATTTTCTCTTTGACAGTGACGGGGGTTTTCAAGCCACGGGAGGCTAAGAGTCTACGAGGCTAAAAGAGGGAGTGGATTCCGCAGGATGCGCCCCCCTCTTTATTCATACCTGGCCAAGGTGAAATAGAAATTGACGCCGTCAGGAGAGCTGTAGCCGCCGATTACCAGCTTGCCGTCCGCCTGTATTTTCAAGGCATAACCATTGGCCTGAATACCGACTAGCTCCAGTATTATGCCATTAGTGCCGAAGGCGCTGTCAATCGTCCCGTTGGAGTTGTAGCGCGCCAGGAGGAATTTGGTAACCGCCGCACTGCCGGCAAAGCCCCCCACCACTATCTTGCCGTCCGCCTGCACGGCGATTGAGGCGTATCCGACAGTGGTATATGTGGGAATGGCGATGAGAACCGACCCGTTCGTGCCGAAGGCCGTATCAAGCGTCCCATTGGCATTATAGCGAAGAATCACGCCGTAATATTCGGCCGCCGGCCCTTTGGTGAATCCGCAAATGAGAATCTTGCCATCATCCTGGAGCGCCAGGTCGTAGGCGGAATCATCGTTGCCTCCGGTCCCCAGCGTAGTGGTGACCACCCCGTTCGTGCCGAAGGCCGTATCAAGCGTCCCGGTAATGGTGTAACGCGCCAAGCCGATAGACTTATTGTTCCCGCCGCCGGCCGCCAGAATAGTGCCGTCATGCAGGATTTCCACAGCCCTGAACCCGGTTAAAACGGAGCTGGTAACCACCCCATCCGTATCAAAGGTTAGGTCAAGCGCCCCGCTTGCGGTGTAGCGCACCAGGACAGAGACAAAATCAAGCCCGCTGGCGGACGTGCCGCCCAGGATAATCTTGCCATCCGCCTGTATCTTCACATCACTAGAGGAGCAAGACGTCCCGACGGTCGTGGTAACGATTCCGTTTATGCCGAATGCCGCGTCAAGCGCACCGGTAATAGTATAACGCGCCAGGTCGATTATATTATCGCCGCCGACGGTGCCGTATCCACCGGCGACTATCTTGCCGTCCGCCTGGAAGGCGAGAGAATTGCACGCATCGCCCGGCGTTAAGGTCGTGGTCACCACTCCGGCCGTGCCGAATGCCGCGTCAAGCGCGCCGCTTGCGGTGTAGCGCGCCAGGGTGAAAAACTGGTTGACTCCATTATAGGCAGACCCGCCCCCCACTATCTTGCCGTCCGGCTGGATACCTAACGCATTGAGAGCGGAGGAAGGCGCCAGGACGGCGGTGGTAACTACGCCGCTTGCGCCGAAATCCGTATCCTTGATACCGGCCGGATTGATGAGCGCGCTCGAACCGGCGGTTATTTCTTCGACTTCGCCGCTGGAACAGCCGCCGTAGCAGGCAATGGCCAAGGCAGAGAATATTATTATCAACGTATTTTTCATGTAAATCCCTTTCTTAAACACAGGAAACTTCACACAAACGCATTACTATAGAGTAAAAACGGGCACCAGTCAAGAGAAAGAGGATTCCCTTCGTCAGGCTCAGGGTAAAACAGCAGCAATGAACAAGCAGTGAACAGCGCCGCTCCCTCCTCTTCATTTCGTTACTATTTTTCACTTGACAAATAACCGTTATTTTGTAATGATACGCAACAATCTGACTAATCCCGCTCCGCAACGCGGAGAGGAAAATATGCCCGGCAATAAACTTCCCATAAAAACATAGGCTAATGGCCGATGCCGTGAACCGGCTTTTGCCGCTTACGGCCTTGAGAAAACGGCTTAAACATATGGTGCGTGAAAAACCGTAAATTAGGAGAGTGACGTTATGAAAGACAAAATTAATACGACAACAAAGTTGCATCTCCTGGAAAAAAGCGAGTGGTCTCTCTGGATACTGGCTTTGGTTATCATCATCATTTACACTGTCTGTATCATGGTAGTTGCCCAGCCGGATATCTGGAACGACGTCATCTCGGGCGCGGCGCAGTCTACGTTTATAATTCTCGTTTCAAGCCTTTTCATCCTAACCGTCCTCTTATGCTTTTACATCATCTACCGCGAAAGGGTGATTAAGAAATTGCGGAAGGGGCTTTTTGCCGATGAACGCATGTCCGCCATGGCGCACCTGGCCGCGAGGATTACCCACGACTTAAACAATAAAATGACCATTGCCACCGGCTTGGTCGAATTGGTTTTAAAATCAGACCTGCCCCGGGAAGTCAAATCCGACCTTGAAAATATCAATGCCCAGCATAAGGAAATAAACAGGCTCCTGGAAAATCTACTCGTTGCCGGCCGGCAGAAAAACTCCCTGAGCCAGTTAAAACAAGCCGATAAACATGAAGCCGTTGATTTAGCCGGCCTGGTTAAATCCGTCCTGGATTCGATGCAGGCTAAAATGACAGCCCATCATATTGTTCTTAATCATGCTATTCCGGAGTGGGCCACACCCGGAGAAAGCATACGGGTGAACGGTGACCGCCACCAGCTTTTTGAGGGATTCCTAAACCTTGTCAAAAACGCCGTCGAAGCCATGGAAAAAAGCGAACGAAAGGAATTGATTGTTAGATATGAACGCTCGGCGGACAACAAGGTTCTCGTTCGTATTTCCGATACCGGCCCCGGAATCAAACCGGAAGTGATGAGAAATATTTTCGAGCCGTTTGTTACGACCAAGCAACCCGGAAAAGGAACCGGCTTGGGATTAAATATCACCAAATCTATCATCAGCCAACACGGCGGTAAAATCAGCGCGAAGAATAATACGGATAGAGGGGCGGCTTTTATCGTGGAATTATCAACGGTACACGCGGGAGATGCACCCACGCCTCCGTCCGGTGATGCCCGACCGCTTCGGGCTTCGGGTGAGACTCAGCCGAACCGCGCTTAGCCGAAGGGGGGTGAATCAGTAGCAAGGGATGGGGTAATTGCCCCCCGACCATTCAGCCGGAGGGCTTTAACGCCTTCAATAATTAATCCTTGGGTTTTTCTTCAGGCGGCTGCTGTTCTTCTTTAGGCTCTTCATTAACTTCTTCCGGTTCGGTGTATTCTTCCATTGCCGGTGACTTTACCGCCTTGGGCTTAAGCTGGAAGCTTGCGGCGAAGTATTCCTTAAAGCCGAGCGCGACCGCAATTATCACGGTGACCATGACCGGCACCCAGATGATAATGCTGAATATGGTTTTATATGATTCGCCAATCAGGGTGGAAATGCCCAAAATTACCAGGACCGCCACAAGAACCTTGCCCATCTTTTTCCACGAATCGCCGCCGGTCTTGAACCACAAGAACAGAGTGACCAGGACCGCGAGAATCACGAAGAGGCCGTTCACCATGTGGCTGAAACCGCTTTTCAGGTAATGGGCGTAGATATTGGCCGGGATATCCAGAGATATGAGAGTCTGGTAATAATAGGTCTTGGTGGTGGTGGGGATAGTGCCCGTATACATGGAGGAAGCGGAAGCAACATCACCGCCTTTGCCCGCGGGATAGCGGATGTTTTCCACCGCGCTGGTATTGCTTGATAATTGGTAAACCTGCTGTTCCTTCTGGTCGTTTGCCGCCGGGACATTTTCCACCTGCACAGCCGGCGCCTGTTCGTCATTCAGTTGGGCGATTAGCGGTTCGAACCTATCCACCTTTTCCATATTGCCCGCATTCATGACCACCTCGTATTTATCCGGGATAGAAAGGCTCCAGCCCAGCCGCATGACCGGGATATTCATCGAGGGGCAGGTCAGGTTGATAATCCCGCTGGCGCCGAAGGCATCTATCTTATAGGCGTAACGGACGTTTACGACGAACGGCTTATCGGATTTGCTCTGCTGGGCAATCGGGATGAGGACGACGGAAGCGCCTTTTTCCACGGCCTTGAAACTGCTTTCATTGATGCCGGCAACGCGCACGTGCCAGATTTCCGTATTCGCCGGCAAATAAAGCCTGAGGTATTGTTCGCGGGTATTGCGTATTTTGCACAAGAGGTCGGTGATGAGCTGTCCATCCTTGCTGATGGTCGTGGATAAGCGGCACCCTTCGACGATGGCAACCAGGACTTCGGAGAATTCGTGCCGGCTGATATTTGCGGTAAGCGCATAAGGGTGCTTCAAGTAACGGAACGCCATGAGGATGGGGTAATCTATGCCGACTTTATAGGAAGCCGGTATTTCTTTTTCATCGAGGGGGGTGAGGTTTTCCGGCTTGGGATTGGAAAGTTCCATATCCGCCCGGGCGGCTAATGCCAGGTAGCCGGTTTCCCGTTCCACATCGAGCACCTTGATGCCGGTATAATTCAGCGGGGCGTATTCACTGGCGCCATCCGCGCCGGTCTTGCCCATTTCCACCTGGAAGGTAACGTAAAGGTAAAAGGTTCCCTGGCGCGGTGAATGGAGCTCCACGGTCCAGGCGGTTTCATCATCAGCAACCTTGCCTTTATGCTTGATATTCTCACCGTTAATATCTATGTTTTTGGCTTCAGGCGGGAACTGGAATTTGAAGTTGGAAACGCCGGCAAACTGGATATCGTATTTTAACGTCGCGCTGGTGTGGATGAGCGATTCCCCCACCGAAGCAAAGTGGAATGTTTCCACGGTAATATAGGACTTAATCTTTTCGACCAAAAGCGCCAGCGTCCAGCCGGATTCGTAATATTTATAAGCCAGGGTCAGGTTGGGCCGGGCCATGGTTGGGGGCAGGTCTTTCAGGTCTATTTCAATAAGTTTCGCCAGTTTGGAGGAATCGGTTTTTACCCTCAAGACCGGGTCAACGCTCAATGCCAGGTAGCCGTGTTCTTTAGAGGCGTCCAAAGCCTGCAAGCGCGGCAGTTCCATTCCTTTTTCCACGCTTGTCAGCATCTGCTCTGCCTTGAGCTGGAGGAGGTAATTGCCCTCCACCCGCGTGGCCAAGGTCACGGAAAGCGTCTCGGCAGCTTCGTCATAGCGCCAATCGTCGACGTTCGCGCCTTTCAATTCCGTAATATGCAGCGTCCTGGGCAGGCTCAGTTTCAGGTTAAAGACGCCGGCCTTGCGGATATCGTAAATGACATTCGAGGTAAGCTCCAGTTTGCGTTCGTCAATGGTGATGATGGTCTGGAACTCCACATTGACTTCCGGCTTGATGTCTTTTACGAACAGGTTTATTTCGTAAGGCTGTTTCAGGTAACGGAAAGCGAGGTCGGGGAACGACTGCGGCAGGGGCGATTGGTTCTGCACCTGCTGCTGGGGAACCTGGAGCGGTGCCTGGCGCGAGCCGGGCACAGGCTGCGGCTTATCCGATTCGCCTTTGATTACCGTAAAAGGGAATTCACGGATATTTATCTGGTTGATATTTTTCAAGGAGGCTAATTCCACTTTCACGCCGCTCAAGGCGGAAACGGCCAGGTAGCCTTCTTCACGTTCTGTTTCCAGGGTTTTGATGATGGGGAACGGGACGGCTTTGGCGCTGCCTTCGGTCGCCTTTTCCGTGATTAACGACAGGTAATACTGCCCTTCTGCCTGCGAACGCAGATCTATGGTCAGGATATTGTCTTTTATCTGCCAGTTGTTGATATTTTCCCCGTTGATATCTATAATCTTCAAGGATTCGGGCAGTTGTATCTTAAAATGGAAGACGCCGGATTCCCGGATGGTATACATGATATATGTATCCAGACGTATGCTGTCTTTGGAAGCGCGGCTTAAGGTGAGGATATCTGCAAAGACCTTGGGCGGTATTTCGTAGGCGGTCAAGGTCATGTTGAACGGCCTTTTCAAGTATTTGAATGCCAAATCTATGCCCGCCACCCGCTGGGAAGGCAGGTCCTGGATATCTATCTGGGCGATATTTTCCATGGCGCCCGGCTCGACCCGGATGCCTTTTTTGGAGATGACGGAGATATACCCTTTTTCCCGGCTGACGCCCAACGGTTTTATTTTAGGCGGGGTAAATGAAATAGGCAGGGCTTCAAGCGTCTTTTCCAGGATGAGTTGGATAGAATATGCCTTAGCCATGCCGCCGGAAGTTTCCACAACCAGGACTTTGCCCTCTTTGGGGTCGTCGCGGGTATCCCATTTCTTTATTTTATCGCCGACCACGTCGATGATATTGAGGTCTTCGGAAAGGGCGATTTCAAAGCGGTCTATTTCGCCTATCAGGATGCTGTAATCTATGAAAGATTCTACCCGGATATTCCCTTTGCTGACCGTGTAAACGGTCCGCTGCTCGGCGAAATGGGTCGGCACGAAGAGGCGCTCGGTTTCGACCGTGGACCAGGAAACGGTCACTGCCGGGTAAACGGTGTTAAAGACCATGACCTCGGTGGTATTGCCCTTGCTGGGAAGGACGCCGAAATTCACTTCGGGTGAAACGGATACCTTGGCGTCTTTCATGGGGAGCACCATCCGGACCGAGGCGTTTGCGGCGGGGATGAAAAAGACATTGACGGAATTACCCAGTTTTTCACTGCGTAAACGGGCGACGTGCTCGAATTCCAGGACGTAATCGCCTTTTTTATTGGCCATCAGGAAATAAGTATCCTGCTGGCGGTTAAGGATAATCTCCTTGGCATTACCTTTGCGGACCTTGAACGAGGTGAGCGAGGCATCCGAGGGAAACAGTTCTATCGAACGCCAGCCATCTTCCAGGATGGAAACGGAAATAGTGGTCTTGAAATTAGCCAGTTCACCGGAGACCGTGCCGGAGGTTTCCATATTGGAAATGACGTATGAGGTAGCCGGCTTAGGCGGCGGGACCGGCGCCGGCGGGTCGCCCGCCCATAACAGGTTCAATATCAAGAACGGCAAAACAACCCATAGCCCTAAAACCGCGGCCCATCTTTTTTTCCTCGTTTCCATAACACACCTCCTATAATAATTATTGACGATTCAGAGATAAAAGTTTTTTACCCAAGATTAATGCAATAGAAGCGCCCAGGATGATGGCGAACCAAAAAGCGGTCCGCAGGAATTCATGGGCAAATCCCCCGGCAACCGATTGGGCAATGAAGAGAAGAATGATTGCGCCGGCCAGTCCGACTATTACGTGAAGAGGATTATAACGTGGAACCAGGAACAAGGCGGCACCTGCCATCAAGAGGCATATGAGCAATTGCAGGAATAATATCATGGAGGTGGAAAGCGTCGTAAACGAAATGGTTGCGATGGCTTTCCCCAAATAAGTGGATTGGAAACGGTAATAATCCGTTTGGTGAATCGGCAGGGAAACGGAAATAGCCAAGGCGCCTTTGCTCCTCCCCTGGCGGGTGCGGGAAAACACCTGGGGCGATTGCGGCGTTTCCAGCCAGCCGGATTGCACTTTAGGCTGGTATACATCTGAAGGTGAAGGCGCTTCAACCGGCAAAGGCAAGGTAGCGGTTGAGCCGTCCGGCGGCAAGAGAGGAACCGGCGTTGCCTGCGGCTGGGGTGAAGGCTCGGGTTTAGATACAGGCGGAGAGGGAAGCCTGCGCCTGCCCCCTCTTGGTGACGAACCACTGCCTACCCCCATCGTATCATTAACTCCTTTTCCCTTCAACGGCTTGTCCGATACGAAATCGTATGAATCGCCTTCCGACGACTCGCCTGATAAGGACTTATATTCATCAACCTTTTTTTCCATTTCCTCCAGTTCTTTCAGGTCACCACGCTTGGTCAATCTTTCTTTTACCTTTTGGTAGCGTTCATCTTTCCTCGATTCCATATTCATGAGAGAAAGGTCTTCATTATCGGCTGTTTCAGAACGCTTGGTTTCTTCAGCATCTTTCCAGACAGGAGCAGATTCGGTAATTATATCACGGGGAAGGTCCATCCCCAGAGAATCATCATGAGGCGGCGCATTATTGGCATACGGAAATTGCACCGATTTAACGGCATATATTTTATTTGATTCCGCTGACTTTTTCATTCCCACCGTAGAAGACGATATAAAGATGTAAAAGAGCCAGAATAAAACCACCGTGGCGGCCGGGGCAAATACCGCCCATCTTAACAGCGGCTGTAATTTGATATGCAGGCGTGAGATGACGGCGCGCAGGATTTTGAGGATAATGATTGCAACGACGATAAAAGCCAGGAACAATAACAGGTAAAAAGCAAGACGCTTGGCAATGGGCGGGATGGCAGCCCATGCCTTGCGGATGAAAGAAAGGGCGCTGCTTCCAACGATGCCGGCAAGGCTTGGCTCTCCCATGAACCGGTCTTCCAGGACAAGGTCCATATTGCCGGACTGGCTGGTAAGATAATAACCGGAAGGCAGGAACAAATGCCAGGCGGCATTATTGATATTCAAATCTGTCTGGGGCATGGAAAGCGATAGTTTTTTCATGCCGGATAATTTCTTGATATCCTGGATATAAACGACCACCAAGGAAGCCAACTGGCCTTCAGGCGGGGTTTCGGCTGTTTTTTCCGCCATAAGGGGAATGAGCAATTTGCCGGTTTCTTTCCTGGTCGGCTTGACCGGTTTATCATTGAGATAAGCACCCCAGAGAATCGTCCCGGAAGGCAGTGTGACCGTGAGGTTCTGTTTTCCCTTGTTTTCTATTTTCATGTGGAAATAAGTAATCAGTTCGCCGTTATCGTGCAGGCGGGAATAGAGGTTGCTGTCGTATATCTTTGCCAGGAGTGTCTGGTTAAGTTCGTGGGCGGTAACCTTCAGCTTGAGGCGCGCTTTTTCCGAGGCATAAGAAACGAAATAAACCGGCTGGGTGGGCAGCCACGCCAGGATATCATCGGCTATTTTCATTTCGGTGGTGTTGCTTACCTGCACGTTTTCTTTTTCCGTGATGCTCACCTCGTCACGCGGGTTATCGGAGGCAAGCACGACGGTGCTTTGGTTTAGGGAAGCGTTAACGGGCTGAAGCGGCGAAAATTCCGCACTTTCGGGCTCCACGGTCAGTGCTTTTTCATAAACCACAACCAAGCGGTATGAGCCGACTTTCTGCCTGAGTTTTATTTCCCAGACGCCGTCTTTTTCTTCCATGTTCCGGATATATTCCCCTCGGAATTCCGGATTGAGCGTCCCCGGAGGCAATTTTACCCGGAAGTAATTTACCGACCGCAACCCCTTGACAGAATAATCAACCAAATTAAAAGCGCGCAGCTGTCCCGGGCGAATGGCCAGGGCAGTGGAAACGACCGCATCAATCTGGACGGGCTCGGAAATTACCGCCAGCCCAACCGACCAATCCGGCAGCAGGCTGTAAAAAGCCAAACCCAACGGCGCTTGGTTAGCCAGGCTTAATACCTGGAGAGGCAGTTTATCAATACTCAATTCGCTAATATTATGTAAGGAGCCGCTTATCTTGAGAGAAACGCCCGGCCCGGTTGATATTGCCAGGTAGGTGGCAATTTTCTTTAAAGGCGCCCTGATATTTAACGGGGAAATGGCCAGTGTATCCGTTGTTTCCCGGCTTGCCGGGGAAGAAGTTATTTTTACGGTATGCCTGTCTTTGATGCCCTGGGTAAAGGTTATTTTGAGGGTATGCGAACTGTTATCATATTCCCATATTTTAAGGCCGCTGGAATTAACCTGCGCGGGGGCAAAATCATCCGGCATGACAATATCCAGGTTGAAAAGGGCTTCCTTCCTGACCATAAAATCCAACTGTGTTTCCCGCGACAATGTGTTTTCCGTCTTATAGAGATGTTCATAAACCGCTAGTTCGACTTCCGGCTTTAATAATGAATTAATGAGTTTTACCTGCCAGTCGTTTTGGTTTGATTGGAAGGCAAAAGCCGGGTTGGCATCTTTAAGCCAGCCCGGTAATTGTTCCGGCGACAGCTGATTCATCCGCTGGATTGATTCGATTTTGCTTTCCAGGTTGTCCGGTTTTACCGCCAATGCCGTTTCAAACCCGATTACATTATCGGGAATAATGGGCTCCAGGACGAACGGTTCTCCAATCCGGCAGGGACTCTGTAATTCTACGGTAAAATCGATGTTTCCCAAAAGGAACCCGTTGAATAATACCTTGAGGACTTTATCTTTGAAATAATAGGTTTTGACCGCCGGCCCGTCGGCCGAGATGACCGAAAAGTTTTCCGGTATCTGCATGGCAACCGCATTGATGCCGGTATTCTTTATTTCCCATGACGTTTTTACGCGGGCGATGACAAAAGAAGGTTTCAGCGTATGGAGCATTTCTATTTTAGCATAGACACGCGGCACTTTTTGGGAAATGGAAGCGGTCAATTGCGCCGAAGGGTTTTCCCACCGATAAGCCATATTCGCCCGGCGATTGACTGCTCGGACATCTATTTGCTGCAAATTATCGGTTTCATCAATTGTCATATCAAGGTCTTTGGCAACACTGATTAATAACAAGCCGTTTTGTTTCGGGATATTAGATTCTTTAATCGGCTGGATGCGGGTTGGCTTATCGAATTCGAACGGGGTTTCCGTAACAAGCCGTAAAGAATACCTGCCCTCGGAGACCGCGTTATGGAGAAATACGTTGAGAATATCGCCGTCGGCGCCCTTTTCGATGAACCAACGGTTAAGATTCTCTCCCTCCACTTTTAATAGAGTCGTCTTGCCTGTAAGCAGAAGGGAAATCCGAGAGAGAAACCGGTTCGTGATGTTAAAATCCAGGGATGTATCCGTTGTTATCAACCCGTTTTCGACGGAAGCAAACATCGTGCTATCAAGCAAGATGCCGTCCAGGCGCTGTTCCATGATTTCCCTGTCACCCCATAAAACGGTGAATTCATCGGTCGTTTCCGAATTGAAAGTGATGACGGTGGCTTTACCTTTTTCTTTCTTTCGGTAAAGCATATCCGGCTTAAGCTGTATCCCAAGATTGGTTCCCGGCATGGTTATCTCTGTCGAAGCAAAAGTTGCCGGGATGACCGGGGCGACCAGCTTATACGCTTCATTTTCTTTTTCAACCTTGAGCGGAATGGTCCCGGATATATTATACGCCCCTGCCTTCTGGAAAAGCAGTTTGTGCTGTTTATTATCCTTGGTCAGGATGCACAGTTTTGGAACGGCGGCTAAAGAAACCTGGTAGCGGGTTGAAGCAAGTTTGATTTCACACCATTTATCGGTATGGACAGTTATCTTCAGGGAAAACGAAAGGGTGGCTTTGTTAAGCCCATTGTTTACCGCGATGTTATAAGAAGCGTTCTCAACCGTATAATTTTCCGGGAGGGGCAATTCTTCCGAATTTAGCGCCCAGGGAAAAGAAAGAAGAATGCCGAGAATCGGAATCACGAATCGGAAGTGTTTCATAAATCACTCCTAATTTAATATCCCCAAACGACCAAGGTCAAGAAAAGACAACCTGTATATATAAACGAAAAATTACGATAAAAGTTCATAAAAAATATTTTCCATCATCAAATTAATATTAGCCACTTCTGTCATCTTCATCTGCCTTTCGATATATTAGACTGCGTTCACAATAAAACCTGCGGAAAAATCCAAGATTCAAAGAGATTTTCTTTTGTGCACGGGATAAATCAATCTAACCCGGAAGCAAATTCAGGATTGCGCGGATTGGCTGATTTTATGGATTTGTTGTCGGAGCGGCCGCATCCAGAAACTTTCCATAGGCAGGTTGGTTTTTCAGCTTCAGCCGGCTCGCATCACGAAAAATCCCCTGGATGACCGGGCGGCCGTCCAGTTTTATGATATTCGTGGTGAGGTGTGCCGGAATAAAACGCTTGTCTTTCCGGAGCAAATTAGAAATGCTGTGTTTAACATACTCTACATGGCGGGCACGCCTGCGGAAACGCTTCATAAGCTCTTGATGGCGCCATTGGGGATATAACAAGCTAAGATGCCGTCCTATGAGTTTATCGGATGAATACCCGGTCAATTCCTCCGCTTTTTTGTTGCAATCAATAAAGTTGCCGGTTTTGATATCAGCCACCAGGATGGCATCGCCGGCGTGAGCGAATAGTTTTTTATAACGCCGTTCGGATTCCGACATGATTTTATAAACCTTGGGCCATTTAGCGATGGTAAGGTTGCCTTTCCCTTTCAAGCGAGCCTTCTTTACCAGATAATAAACCCGCTGGGCAGACGCGCCTTTTGCGACTTCGTAAACCAGATGGTCATCTATTTCCAATACATTGGCCAGGCTTAAAAGGCGTTCCACCCGCGGTATCGAATGTTTGCTGAACTTTAAATCATGGAAGTTTTTGACATCTATATTCCAGCGCTGGGCAATTCGCCGGTCGGTAATCTTATTGCCTAATATCAGGCGAATGAATTGGTAGAGGTTGGAAAACCTGGGTGGAATGCTACTGCCCTGTTTACGCATAGTTAGATTTCTCTTGGTGATTTTAACAAGCTTTAATATATTAATCGGAAAATCCGGCGCCAGCCTTAAGCGGGAATCACGAACCATAAATTTTATTACCGAAGGATGCCAAGCCCTTACTGGTTTTACGCCTTGCCCAAGTTTTACCAAAGCTGCCGCCAATAATAATATTGCCAAAATCATAAAAAAAAGCTTGCAAGAAACTTTAAATAAGCTTTAATAAGCATAGCTAACCTTGCGGGATTTGGCGGAGAAATGCGAATACATATTTCTCTCAAAATTGCTTTAGCCTTCTTTGCCGTTTTAACGGCTACTCTATCATTTCTGGGCTGGTTCTTCATTCAGCATGAAGCAAACGTACTGGAAGATAAAATCAACGGGAGAATGTCCGAACTGGCCGGTGATATGGCCAAAGACAGCGAACAATACATTTCAAACAACAATACCCAAAAACTATTCGAGTTAGCCGAAAAGGCCATCAAGCCAAAAGATATTACGGTGGTCCATATCACCAATGAGCAAGGCTCAATATTGGCGCTGGCGGAAAAGAATATTACCGGGCCGGCTGCGCAGGTTACCGCGCAGGTGGGAACCGCCCCCGGAAAGGTAATCGGCAAAGTCATGATTACATATTCCCTAACCGATTTAAACCAGCATGTCAACTCCCTAAAAATAACTGCCCTATTTTTGATACTCATTCTCCTGGTTTTATCCGCGGCCCTGGTTTTTTACCTGGTTCATTCATCGGTTGCCTCCCCGATTAAGAAATTAATCTCAACCGGGCTTAAAGCCCTTCCGAGCGAGGCGGAAGGGAAACTTAAGTTAAAAGATAAGGATGAGTTAAGCGCCCTGGCAGATATTTTGAATGAGATGTCAGAAAACCTAAAAGTATTTGACCGCCAGATAACGGAATACAAGACTATCATGGAACAGAAAGTGGATGAAAAGACCAAGGAACTTAAAGAGGCAACTGAAGGACTGCAGCAATCGAGCAAAATGGCAGCGATGGGAAGCTTAAGCGGCGGAATCGCGCATGATTTCAACAACATCCTCTTTGCCATTTTGGGCAATGCGGAACTGGTCAAAATGGAACTTACCCCGGGAAGCGACCGTTATAAAATAATCGAAAACATCGAATCCCTGGCGCAGAAAGGCTCGCAATTAACACAGAAACTCCTTAGTTTCGCGCGCCGCGGTAAAATAAAAACCGCTCCGGTAAGCCTGAATAAAGTGGTTAGGGAAGTGGTGGATTTATTGGAACGCACCGTGGAAAAGATGATTCATATCGAGGTCAAGCTGGAATCAAGCCTGCCTTTTATAGAAGCCGATGCATCCCAATTATACCAGGTCATCCTAAATATCTGCCTCAATGCCAAGGAAGCGATGATACCCAAAGACGGCGGCAGGTTGTATATTGAAACCGGCACCAGGGAATTTTCCGAGGCCGAGCTCCGTGGCAATCCAGACGCCAAGGCAGGCAGATACGTATTTTGCTCCATTTCCGACGATGGCATCGGCATGGATAAAACACAAGTGAGCCGTATTTTCGAACCTTTTTACACAACCAAGAAAAGCGGCAAAGGCATTGGCTTAGGGCTTGCCGTAACTTACGGCATTGTCAAAGAGCACAAAGGAATAATCACTGTCTTTAGCGAGCAAGGCAAAGGCTCACGCTTTGATGTCTACCTCCCAACTTCTAAAACGGTTACAATGCCTGCACAGTCTATTAAGACAGAAGCGGAGATCCGGAAAGTGCAAGGAACAATTTTGGTAATAGATGACGAACCGGAAGTCAGGGAAATGGTAAAAAGAGTATTGGAAAGATTCGGCTATCAGGTATTAACCGCATCAGACGGCCAAAAAGGGCTGGAAGCGTACGAACAGAATAAAGATAAAATAAGCCTGGTCATTCTCGACCTGATTATGCCTGGTTGGAGCGGGCTGGAAACACTCAAAAGGCTAAAAGCATTATACCCAAAGGTGAAAGTACTGGTTTCAACCGGATACAGCGGCAGTGAACAGAACCAGGAAATCCTCAATGCCGGCTCAGCCGGATTTATTTATAAGCCCTACTCAATCAAACAGCTATTAGGCGAGGTAAGCCGGATTATTGCGTTAGATATCCAATCGGTAAACCCGTAAAAAATCCATAAGCCATAGGAAAAACGTAATCCGGATAATGCGGTAGATAAACCGTTTAAAATAATAAAGATTTACTATTAACTTTTCAGCGGATTTGGTATAATTATGACGAACACTTATGTACGACAAGATAATAACCAATCCGAATAAGCCGTTTCTATTAAATACCCGGAAAAACGTAATCGTTGCCTTAAGGCTTATCGTTTTCGCCATCATTTACCTGATTCTCCTGCAGGAACGGGGATTAAAGAACCTGCCGGTTGCTTTCTGGGTAATTACACTGTTATTCGGCCTATCTGAATTGGTATACATCTTCGAGCGGCAAACACACTTTCTCCTACAGCGCATATTGGGCTGGATTTTTATTTTCGATGCAGTCTTAATCGGGCTGATAATTTACTTCCTTTCCGTAAAATCCACCCTGCTTTTTATTACCTATTTTTCCGTGATTGCCATTGCCGCCATTTCCAAAAGCGTCCGTATGGCTTTTATCATCACATTCTTGATAAGCGCTTTTTACCTGTTCATCTCTTTCGAGCAAGGTGATTTTGTCCTGACGGAGTTTCTAACCCGTCCCCTTTTCTTTTTCGGAGTCGCCATCTTTGCCAGCTACCTTTCCGAAGAAAGCGCTACCCACCGCAAGGAACAAAAGAAAACCGAAGGAATACTGGAAAACACACCCTATGTCGGCAGCTACCAAAGCACCCTAGATGGGAATTTTATTTATGTCAACGAGGCGTTTGCCAAGATGCTCGAATATGATTCGGCGGAAGAACTGAAACGGGTCAAAGTGATATCGATCTATAAAAATCCGGAAAACAGGAAACGTTTTATTAAAGCACTTAAAAAAGACGGGCAGATTAATAACTTTGAAGCTGAATTGCTTACCAAAACCGGAAAAACTAGGAATATACTTATAAACGGAATATTGGATGGAGAAATCATATCCGGAGTGGATATGGATATCACCAGACTCAAGCAGACAGAGGAAACGTTACGCGAAAGCCAACGCCAGATTGAGTTCATTATAGGAGCCGCAAAAACAGAACTGGACATCATTGACAGAGAATTTAACCTGCATTATGTCGACCCGGGTTGTGCCAAGAGAACCGGCGACTGGAAAGGGCGAAAATGCTACGAATATTATATGAACCGCAGTAAACCTTGCTCTAATTGCGATGCCCCTAAGGCATTTGAAACCAAGCAGATTTTAACTAGAGAAGATTCGTTGGCTCACAACAATAACATATACACCCATGTCACAAGCATACCCTACCAAAATAAAAACGGCGAATGGCTCCTGGCACAGGTAAACGTGGATATCACCGAGCGCAAAAAGATGGAAAACGCCCTGCTTGAAAGCCAAGGCCAGCTTCAGATGGTCCTCAGGACGGCAAATATAGAAATAGATATAATTGACGAACAATTCAACCTCCATTATGTCGATTCAGAATGGCTCAAGAAAGCAGGTGGTTGGCAGGGGCGCAAATGCTACGAATATTACTGGGGACGCACTGACCTCTGCCCTCATTGCGAAGCCCTTGAAACATTTGAATCCAAGAAACCTTTCATTTTAGAAAGCCCGGCGGCTAATAATCCTGATAAATATGTGCTTATAACAGGTATTCCTTACCAGGATAAAAACGGCAAATGGCTTCTTGCGCAGATAACTATGGATATTACCGCCCGCAAGAAGGCGGAAAACGCCCTGCTTGAAAGCCAACGCCAGATTGAATTCATTCTCGGAGCCGCAAAGACAAGATTGGATATTATTGACAGTCAATTCAATCTGCGCTATGTCGATCCGGAATGGTCCAAGATATTAGGAAACTGGGCCGGGCGGAAATGCTATGATTACGTCATGCACCGTAAAGAACCCTGCACTACCTGTAACGCCCCTAAGGCATTTGAAACCAAGCAGATTTTAGTTATCGAAGGCGGATTAAACGACGGGACTGGCATGCCTACCCTCGTTACAAGCATCCCATACCAGGATAAAAATGGTGAATGGCTGGTCGCCCAAGTAAGTGTCGACATCACAGAGCGTAAGAAGATGGAAAAAGTAATGAATGAAAGCGAGGCGCGTTTCCGGGGCTTCTTTGAATCCTCATCGGTCGGGATGATTATGACCGACCTTAACGCCCAGTTCGTTTTGGTCAACCCGGCCGCCTGCCGGATACTCGGGTATACCAAAGAGGAGCTTATGGCTAAAACCTTCGCGGATATAACATATAAGGATGATTCTTTTAGAGCCATGGAAAATATTGCCAAACTTTTGGATGGGACTATTGGTTCTTATATGGCGGAACGGCGGTACGTCCATAAGGATGGACAACTCATCTGGGGCCAATTAAACGTCGCGCTAGTGCGCGATAGTAATAATAACCCGCTCCATTTTATCTGCCAATTATATGATATCACCGAACGTAAAACTACGGAAGAATCGCTGAAACTCAGCGAGGAAAAATACCGCACCATTATTGAAAATACCGTGGATATAATTTATTCGACTAATATCGAAGGCGAGGTTACCTTTGTCAGTTCACAATGCGCTTCTTTAGGGTATAAACCGGAGGAAATCATTGGCAAGCCGATTTCCTACTTCATTCATCCGGAAGATGTTAAAAGGGTGCTGGATGATTTACAAAAGGCTTTCCGGACCGGAGAGATGTTCCCGGTGAATTTCCGACTGCTTAAAAAGGACAATTCGTTCGTTTATGCGGAAGAAATCGGCAAGATTATTGAATCCCCAGATGGCAAGGTCAATTACATGGGAGTCATTCGCGATATCACCCAGCAAAGGAAGCTCGAAGAGCAGTTGATGCAATCGCAGAAAATGGAAGCCGTCGGCCGGCTGGCCGGGGGGATCGCCCATGATTTCAACAATATTTTGGCGGTGATTAACGGTTACTGTTCGCTTTCCATGGATAATCTTAAGGAAAACGACCCGATAAAAGGCGATATGGAAGAAATCCTGAAGGCTTCAGAAAAGGCGACCATGCTCACCCAGCAACTCCTGTCCTTCAGCCGTAAGCAGATGATTCGTTCCAAGATAATAAATTTAAACACTCTGATTATGGATACGGGGAAAATGCTTAAACGGATTATTAGCGAGAATATCAAACTGGTTACCATTATGGAAGAAGACCTTAAAGATATCAGCGCCGACCCGACCCAAATGGAACAGGTAATCATCAATATGGTAGTCAACGCGCGCGATGCCATGCCTGAAGGCGGAACACTTTCCATTAAAACAGAAAATATCCGGCTGGACGAGGATAGCATTAAGGTGATTCCGGAAAGCCGGTCAGGCGAATTCGTCAGGCTCTCCATCCAGGATACGGGCGTTGGAATGAGTAAAGAAACGATAGAACATGCCTTTGAACCGTTTTTTACGACCAAAGAATACGGTAAAGGTACGGGATTGGGATTGGCAACCGTTTACGGCATCGTCAAACAACATAAGGGTTGGGTAAACATCTACAGCGAACAAGGCAAGGGAACGATTTTTAATATTTATTTGCCGGTGGCCGCGGAAAAAGGAGAAGAACCGGCTACCGGAATGGATAAAACCAGCTCACATGCCCCAACCGCACAACACAGTGTTGGGATGGATAAACAAAATCAAAGTAAACGTATTCTGCTGGTGGAAGACGAGGAAGGCGTGCGTGAATTTATCTTACGAACCCTTACCAATAACAACTATCAGGTCTTCAAGGCGAAAACCGCCGGGGAAGCGCTGGATATATTCAACCGCGAGAAAGGTGATTTTGACCTCGTTTTCAGCGATATTGTCCTACCGGATAAAAACGGCGTCCAAATGGTTCTTGATTTTCTTGCTATTAAACCTGCTTTAAACATCATCTTGAGCAGCGGTTACGCGGATGAGAAATCGCAATGGCCGGTTATCGAGGAAAAAGGGCTTCAGTTCATCCAGAAGCCATATACCACCCCGGAGCTTTTAAAGATGATTAAAGAAACCATAAAATCATAGCTTTATTCCTGCCAGATTAGAACTCCTCCAGGGAAATATTGCATAAAACGGCATTTTCACCTCTATGGGTATCGGTTTTTTGACGATTCTATAAGGATGATTTATTCAAAACCGGTGATCATGGTGGTGGATGACGACCCGGCGATTTGCGCACTCTTGAAACGTTCGCTGGTTAACAACAAATGGGAAGTGAACGTTTTTAATAGCCCACAAGAGGCGCTTGAATACGGGAAAAACAACCGTATAGATTTGATGATAACCGATATCTCTATGCCACAACTAACAGGAACGGAACTAATCAGCAAGATAAAAGCTTCAAAACCGGATATGCCGATTATTGTAATATCAAGCTCAATCAACGATGATGTCATAGAAAAAACCGCCAAACATGGTTTGATCGATTATTTCAGAAAGCCTTTTGACCTAATCTCATTGAAAAACCGGGTTATAGCAAAACTTTCCCTGATTTCTAAATAAAACTCCACAGCTTTATTTGATATTCGTAATCACTATACACCGCTCTTCTAAAACCATGCCAGAACAATATTATTTCTTGTGGTATAGCAAAGAATTCGAAATTGTATTTTAGGCAAAACCAGAACATGAAACTTTCCTAACCACAGAAAATCATATTAAAGTTGTTACGTAATGATTTTCTTGCAAAAACCAGGTTAAAATGTTGAAATGAGTATCATGTCAAAAGGATCAATTAACAACCAGCGTTTAAAATACAAACTGAGCATAATGTATGCGGTGATGACTATTATCCCGGTCCTGTTCCTGCTTTTCATCATACTACAGCTCCTATTTCCAGAACTGAAGGTTATCTTTAAATCCGATAATCTTTTCCTGACCCTTACCATCGGGGTAGGCGGAATACTTCTTATGTCCTTTGCCGGAATCTTGCTCATGTACCGCTCGGTGCGCTCGCTGGAAAACCTTACCCATAGGACGGAAATATTCATGAAAGGGACGTCCGCCGAAAACCCAACGGATATCCGGCTGGTTACGGATGACGAAACGGAAAAGATTTCCCACTATTTTACCAGCCTGGTCGGCGAACTGCAGAAGAAAATGGCAGAAGTAAATAAATATGCCATTGAACTGAGCGAGGCAAACAGGAAACTTAGCCAACTGGCTTTGAAAGACGGCTTGACCGATTTATTCAACCAGACTTATATTAAAGAACGTTTAGGGCAGGAATTCGCCCGCGCCAGGAAATTCAAGCATTCTTTGTCCGTAATGATGATCGACCTCGATAACTTTAAGGAGTTCAACGATAAATACGGACATTTAAACGGCGATCATGCATTGAAAAAAGTGGCGGAAACAATCCTGCATAATATCCGCATTATGGACGTGGCAGGCAGGTACGGCGGAGAAGAGTTCATGGTGATTTTGCCGGAAACAGAAACTTCCATTGTCCAAGGAATCGGAGAGAAAATCAAGAATGCCGTGGCAAGTTTTCCGTTCATAGATACTACGGACAACGAGCGCGGTCATCTCACTATAAGCGTAGGGATTACCACCTATCCAAATTCCGCGGATAACGGCAACGCCCTGATTGTCCAGGCGGATGAAGCCCTTTACCAGGCCAAGAGAAAAGGCAAAAACCAGGTTTTGACATATATCTAATAGAGTTAATAATTACCTCTCTAATTCCCTAATATTTACCCTTCCATGCCCTAAACACAGGCGGTTTTATATTGACTTTGGACTATTTTCAAGATAATACTACTTAACTAAAACCGGTTTCGAGGTGTGTGCCCGTAACGGATGCCCTCATTTTCGAAATGCTCCCGTAGCTCAATTGGATAGAGCACTGGCCTCCGGAGCCAGTGATACAGGTTCGAGTCCTGTCGGGGGTAATAAAAAATACCGGCTACTTTAATGTAAAGCTTAACGATGCGCCGTAAAATATATTATCTTTTACTTACTGCTATCTATTTTCTGCTGTCTCCCCTTCTTGCCATTGCCCAGGAAAAACCCCCCGAAAACGGGAAGGCACCCAAGGAAAACGAATTAAGCGCCTACATCAACTACAAAAAAGTCACGATTATCAAGGAAGAACCATTCATCGTCGCCTTTGAGGATGTCTTTGCATACCTGCCTGACCGGACTATCAAGGCGGATTACCTGATTGCCTGGCGATACGGCAAGGCTGAGGAAAAGGCCGAATTTCCTTTTGATGAAATCTACTGCGAAGGAAATATCCATATAACCATGGAAAAAGACACCATCCACGCGGAGCGGGCTTATTACAATCTTAAAAACGGACAGGGCATCATAAAGAATATCGAATGGCGTACAGTCTTGACCGATGAAAATGGAAACGTTTCATCCAACAGCCTTCCGTTGGTAATACGCGCTGCCGAAATCATCCAGACAACCCCAAATGTCTTTAAGGCTTATAAAGCATCCGTAACCACCTGCCCGCACGGCAAGCCGCATTATGATTTATTTGCCTGGAAAGTGGTTTTTACTAAGGTGGGCACGGATAAAACCATAAGCTTGTATCACATAATCCCAAGATACGAAGGCATCCCGTTTCTTTACGTTCCCTATATGTATAAAATAATCGGCAACGATCCGCTTATCCGCTCGCTCCGCGGGGAGCGCAACACCCGTTTCGGATTCACGACCATTGTCGAACTGGGAGTCAATATAAACAAATATAAGTGTGATGAAAACGGGGAACCTGTCAAGGATAAAAACGGTTTTTACGTACCTAAACGCTGGGGAGATTTATCGCTTGAAAACGATTATTACAGGAAGCGCGGAATGGCCTGGAAGCCGGAGCTTGAATACAGATGGAATAATTACTACGGGAAAGTTGGCGGGTTTTATATAAGGGATAAAGGGCCTGACCCAGATAACGACTATGATCGCCAGTTCCTGCCCATGGAAGAGGAAAAGCGGTGGCGCGTTAAGGTTTTTAACCGGCATTACAATTTCCTTGGTATTTCCGATTTAAGATACGATGTGGAATATTCAGGCATGAGCGACCGCAATGTCCTCTTGGAATATTTCGAGCAAGAAGCCAGGGAGGATAAAGAACAGGAAACTTACGCATACCTGCGCTGGACAAAAGAAAACACCGGGCTGACATTCCTGGAACGCCCGCGCATAAATGATTTTCAAACACAAACCGAATATCTACCCCAAATAAAAGCGCAAGTTTTTAAAATATCTAAGGATGTTTTCCTGCCACTTTATTTTTCTTCCTTTAATGAATTAT
This sequence comes from Planctomycetota bacterium, assembly GCA_016207825.1. Classification (NCBI taxonomy): domain Bacteria; kingdom Pseudomonadati; phylum Planctomycetota; species Planctomycetota bacterium. The sequence continues at coordinate 44,053 of JACQZI010000023.1, forward strand.
CAAATATCAGGCGCAGGTTCGATGAGATCGACCCTCGTTCAAATATACTTCGCCTAATCAGGTTTGATAGCCTTAATGAATTATCAACCTCTTTCGGGCTGAGGTCTGTCAATTTTACGCCTTTTGCTTCGGGAAGATTCACCACTTACGAAAACGGCTCCCTGGAGGAAGGATACAAAGACCGCTTTATCGGTTCTCAAGGAATAAGGACTTTTAGCCAGTTTCATCGTTTTTTTAACACTGAGGCTCCTAAATTCGGCATAGACAAAATACATCATTTGCTGTCGCTTGACATCCGATATAGTAATAATATGGTCGTAACTAGCAAACCCGCGGAACTGATTCAATACGATAATACGGATAAGCTGGATTATTTTTCTGAGTATTATCTGGAAATTAGAAATAGGTTTGAAACCAGATGCGAAGAAAGATATTTCCAGTTTATGGAACTCGGGTTAGCCGCGGAATATTACCCGAGACCCGGAAGGGATACGGTGGGCGAAAAAAGTTCAAATTACCTTTACCCAATGAACTGGATTACCTTATCTCCAGAAAACCCAACCGCAACCTTACCGGTTTTTCCCAAACGGCATCTTTCAAATATCAACATGGATTTAACCTTGACCCCCAGGGCTATATTTTCCGTAAATTCAGATGCTGAATATAACACTTATAAAAAACTAATTGAGGTAATGAACAGCACATTAAACATCACCCCTTATCCGGAATGGAACCTGGGGTTTTTCCACCATTACCTACGCGACCAAGCGAACACGGTCGGTTTTTCCCTATCCTGTAGCCCGATTGATAAATGGTGGCTTAAAATCTCCGAACAGTACGATTTCGAATTAAATAAATTCAGTGCAATATCGTATAACCTCCAGCGCGATTTGCATGAGTTTTTATTGGAATTCGGGATAGTCAGGGATACGGGAAAAGACGAGTTTCTATTTTATGTTAATATAAGCCCGAAAGGGTTGTTCAAGCGGAAGATAGGATTTTCTTATTAAACCATTTTTATCATCAAAGGACAATTTATGAAACTAACGATTATCGGAAGCGGACATGTCGGCCTCGTAACCGGATTATGCTTTGCCCGAAAAGGATACCAGGTGCTTTGCGTAGATAATGACAAAGAAAAAATATCCATCCTAAAAAAAGGCATCGTCCCTTTTTATGAACCAGGGCTGGATAAGATGCTTAAGGACAGCATGCGTAAAAAATGCATTTCGTTTTCCACTTCGGTCAAAGAAGGCGTCAAACATGCCGAGGTGCTGTTTATCGCCGTAGGCACTCCTTTGGGTGATGACGGCTCAGCAGACCTTTCTTATATAGAAAATGTATGCCGTGGAATTGCCCGGTCATTGAAGGATTACCGGGTTATCGTGGAAAAAAGCACCGTCCCGGTCCGGACCGGCGAAAGAATGAAACGCCTGATAAAGAAATATTCAGGCGGAGCTGATTTTGATATCGTTTCAAACCCGGAATTCCTGCAGGAAGGAAAGGCATTGAAAACAACTCTTTATCCGGACAGAATTATCATCGGCGTGGAATCCAAAAAAGCCGAACGCGTAATGAGAAGGCTATATGCCCGCTTTAAGGCACCGATAATCGTGACGGATTTGGCCAGCGCTGAGCTTATAAAACATGCTTCCAATTCTTTCCTGGCGTTGAAAATCTCTTACATCAACGCGGTTGCCCGTGTCTGCGAATTGAGCGGAGCCGACGTAACGCAGGTAGCATACGGGATAGGACTGGATAAACGGATCGGGCGGGAATTCCTGAAAGCCGGACTTGGTTACGGCGGATATTGCCTACCCAAAGATGTGGCGGCTTTTGCACACATCTCCGAACGCCTAGGCAATAAATTCGACCTTTTGCATGAAGTACAAAAAATAAACTTGGAACAACGTAAAATGTTTGTCGCAAAGGCGGAAAAAGCTTTGGGCTTGCTAAAGGGCAAGAAAATCGCGCTTTGGGGGCTTTCTTTTAAGCCCGATACGGATGATACCCGCGAATCGCCTGCCGTGGCAATCGCTGCCAGGCTTATCAAGCTAGGTGCAAAAGTACAGGCGTATGACCCTAAAGTAAAGCCTTCTAAAATCCCTTCCCTTAGAAACCGGATAAAACTTTGCTCATCGCCTTACGAAGCGGTTAAAGAAACACACTGCCTTTTGATCGCTACGGACTGGGCTGAATTCAAAGAAGCCGATTTTAAGCGGATAAAGAAAGAAATGCTGCGCCCGATAATCATAGACGGGCGAAATATGCTTGAGCCAAAAAATATGAAGAATCTTGGATTTGTCTATCACGGAATGGGGAAATCATAAAAACATAAGGAGGTTTAAAAATGAGCAAAGCAATATACGCAGGTTCTTTTGACCCTGTAACCAAAGGACATATTGATGTTATTGAACGAGGGGGCAAGATTTTTTCCGAATTGATTGTAGCGGTAGCGGATAACCTTTCAAAACCGCCTATGTTTACCAAAGAAGAACGTATAAAAATGATAAAAAGCGGCGTAAAAAAGTATAAAAACGTCCGCGTTGATTCGTTCGAAGGGCTCTTGATAGATTATGTCCGTAAACAAAAAACAAATATCATATTAAGAGGCATCAGGACGATGTCAGATTTTGAATATGAATTTCAAATGGCGCTGACTAACCGGGCAATCGCACCGGATATCGAAACCGTATTTGTCATGACCTGTGAAAAGTTTTCTTATATAAGCTCCAGGCTCCTTAAAGAAGCCGCTATCTTGGGCGCTGATATATCAAAATTCGTCACCCCGGAAGTGTTGACGGAATTGAACAAAAAGATAAAGAGCTAAAGGAGGATGCTATGGCGCCTATTTTCCTTATCGGATTAGATCAGTTTGACATAACTAAAATCGTATTTGATTCTAAAGTAATCGAACAAGCCAACCCTCACCGGTTTGAAATGCGCTTATTAGATGGAATTCTCCTGTTCAAGCCTGAGGAAGGATTAATTGTCGGTTATAAAGACAGCCGCCCTGATGAATTCTGGGTGCGCGGCCATATTCCCGGACGGCCTCTTATGCCTGGCGTGTTAATGATAGAAGCGGCTGCCCAGCTAGCCAGCTTTTATTACAAAATGACGGAAGGGAAAAACGACCAGAGGTTTTTAGGGTTCGGGGGGGTCAATGACGTTAAATTCCGCCATACGGTTGTGCCGGGAGACAAGCTTATTATCCTGGGGAAATGCCTTGAAATGCGTTCCCAGCGGCGCATTATATTCGCCAGCCAGGGCGTGGTAAACGGCAAACTTGCGTTCGAATCGACTATTATCGGAATGGCCGTATAGAAATAATTTCAAGCTCTCCGGATTTATCATCGAAACATGGAGAGCATGCCTGATTTAATTATTCTTCTCCAACCGGAACTAATTCTTCATCCGGCTCATCTATATCAATTTCAGGAGGCGTGTCATCCTCTTTTTTGGATTCAGTCTTTTTATCTTTTAATTCTTTTCCTTCTTTCACATCCTTAATTGATTCTACTTCAAGGGATTCTCCTTTTTTTACTTTTTCCACAGCACTCTCAATGTCACCCTTTACCGGCAGATCATTGCTATCTTTAAGCAGATTTTGCAGGTTTGCAATGGTTTCTCTGCGATTTTCTTCATCAACGCATCCCTTTTCCATGTATTTCCTGGCTATCTCGGAAAAACGGCGCCTCAACGGATCTTCAAATGTTTTTAGCTCTTTTTCCGCATTGACAAAACCTTTATACCCGCGCCGGTTAGTCTTAATAACGCCGTTTAATTCTTTAATCAATTCAGTTTTATTTTCTTTTTCCTTCAGCTTCGCGATTTTCTCCCACCTTTTATCCAAGTCTTCTATAATATCCTCGATTTTATCAGCCACTTTATCGAAAGCATCCAGCACTTTTTTGTTTGTCGGCGGAACAGGGATTTGCTCCATGAAATTGCCGTATTGATCCAATATAACGGCAACCCCTCCTTTTTTAAGCTTATTAATTTTATAAAACTCGTTTATTTCGGGATCAACGATTTCCCCTTTTTTATTAACCTCTACAAAGATACTGGCGAATATAGCTTTTTCCTTAGAATACCTTACGATATCATTGTCATAATTGGGTGGGAACTGTTCTTTATCGGAAAAATAAAAGTACAGGAACAAAGGCTTTTGCTCTTCACGCATCAGGGAAAAAGATTCATCAAACCTCTCTGTCTTCCAGTTAATTTCCGCTTCCTCTATTGAAGAATCGGTAGCAATGTTGTTATTATTGTTGTTGTTTTGCTGTTCCTGTTTTTTCTTCTCAGCTTCTTTTTTCACCTCTTCCACTTTCTTCTTTATTTCCTCTTTTTTCTGCTCCTTCTTAGGCGCGGGAGCGGGCTTCTTTTTACCCTCCGCTAAAACATCCGCGTTCGGGCAAATTATCATCGCCGCCAGGAAAGCCGTAAATATCAGCCACTTGCTTTTTAACATATGTTTTCTCCTATTTACATATCTATATATTAAACACCATTATAGCAAAAAAGTTGCGCAAAATCAAGTGCCTTTTCTTAATCTTATCCACAAGGATTTATCCAGCGTCATCAGCGATTGCATCGTGGCAACCGTCTTTTCGATATCATAAACGACCCTCCGGTGAATCACGTTTGTGCCGTCGAAAATGGCATAAGACGCCCTCGGGTCACCGTCACGCGGCTGCCCGACCGAGCCGGGATTAATCAGCGTTTTGGTACCCAACAACAACGGATACGTTTCATAATTCTGCCATTCGGGATGCACCAGGTAAAAATCAGACGTGCAAATATACGGAATGTGAGTATGCCCGACAAACCCGATAGTTTCAACCAGTTCGAAATTATATTTAAGGGACGCTTTCACCTCGGGCGTCAGGTTGAAGAAATCATCCTTCTTAATCACATATTCATCTATTTCGCCGCGAGGGGAACCATGCGTATAAATAACACCATCTCTTTTATATTCATACTGAAGGCTATCAAAGAAATGTTTTACCTGCGGATGCCTTTTGTTGTAATTGATAACTTCCTTAGTCCAGTTAATCGCCCTTTGCGCCGTCGGGTTAAAATTGGTTTTATCCTTGAAAAGCGCCAATTCATGGTTACCGTAAAGATTAATTATATTGTTTTCAAGAGATTTAACGATGCATTCAACCGGATTCGGCCCGTAACCAACCAAGTCTCCCAGAGAAATTATTTCGGTAATACCCTGGGCTCTAACGTCATCCAGAACCGCCGTAAAGGCTTCTATATTGGAATGAACATCGGCAATAATGGCTTGTAACATACCTCTAAAACACGAAACTAATAACCCGAAAACACCCCGAATGCTTTCGGGGGTGATTCCGTGTTTACTTCCAGACGTTCTTTAAATATGACGGAATGGCTGAAGCCTCCCTCGGGCCGACCATTACCTGCCAACCTGATTCCGCTTCCAGCTTGCCGCTTAAGACTGCCACATAACCCGGAATAATCAGCTTTTTATGTTTTACCACTTCGGAAACCTTGTAATCGGCAATCGCCTTTGCAATTATTTTCTCATTAAACTTATCGGCCGCAAAGGCAGTCAGGACAGACATGCCTTCTGTATTGACAACCACAATATAAGTCGGTACTTTACTTGCCTCGATTTCCGGTTGCACCGTAAAATATGTAAGCGAGAAATTCGTCGTCACCAAAACCGGGGATTGGTCGGTGACATTCCCAACAGGATAAATCTTAGATTCCACCTGTATCGGTTTCTGCGGGTCGGTATAAATATTCTGCCTGAGGCTAACCAAAGCCAATCCCTGCCATAAAGAGGCTTCCGGCATGACCACAATGCCGGCATACTTGGCAATAAAAGTACCTGCAAAAAGCACGGACTGATATGTATCCACGGCCGGAGCGAATAAAATTATCGGGAAACCAAGCGGACGGAACGTTTTCTTTAAAGCCAATCGCCTGATTTGCGTAATATCCGAAAGTAATTTAGGCAGTTCCGTGCTTCCCGGATTTATAACCAACTCTTTTATGCCCAGTGCCGTAATCTTCGTGGTCAACTCAGCCAAATCATCCAGATTTTTTCCGCTAACGCCTAAAGGGCATTTATATTTCCTTGCGAGCTCTGCCATTGCCTGGTAATTTTCCGCATTTGCCCCGTAAAGCAATGGTCTCCGGTCTTCGCAAAGTTTTACGCCCGCTTCCATCACCGCCGGATTTGTGCTTACTAAAATAATCGCCAGTTTTGAATTCGCCGCAACCGTCTTGGCGGCTTCAGCAAATTTATCCGGATTATTGCTTTTATCTGTTACGGCAATAAGCTCAAATTTAACCTTCTTGCCAACCCGGTCGAATTCTAGGGCATTGACACTTTTAACCTTCGCCGTAATATCTGAAGCCGAAAGGCTATCCGCAATCTCCACGGCCAAACCGGTCGGATGGTAAAATGTCTGTTCATGCCGGAAAAGGACCGTCTCGTTGCCGATTTCAACCTTATTATCTCCGGTTCCTATGGTCACCAACTGAATGGGCGGCATGGAGGCGCTGTCTAATTTATTCTTCGCCTCGGCTGAAACATCCGGGCATTTATCCAGAGAAGCCTTCTTACTGGCTAAAGACATCGCAAAAGCCAGACAGGTGGGCACTCCGCATTTCCCGCAGTTTGTCTTGGGCAACATTTTATAGATATCTAACCCTGTCAATGCCATAATAAGCAATCCTTTTCTATTATCACTGACCGACGTTTAAAAATCATATACCCATGGGCAAAATCCGTCAAGAAAATTACTATCTGCTAACCTTAATGTGATTTTCAGTGGTTAGGAAATCTTCAAATATTCGTTCCTAAAACCCGAAAAGCCTAAGAATATTTTCCTATACCACAAGAAAAAACACTAATTAAAACCATTTTTCTTGACCCTTTTGATAAACTTGGTTTATACTATATGGACTTGCGATAGGAAACTGACAGATTATTATGATTGAAATAAGATTCCACGGTCGAGGCGGACAGGGAGCAGTGGTTGCCTCGGAAATACTCGCCAACGCATTTTTCTTTGAAGACAATTCGGTCCAGACATTCCCGGAATTCGGAGTGGAACGCCGCGGCGCACCGGTGGCCGCCTATCTTCGCATAGATAAAACACAGGTCCTGGTCCGTTGCAAGATATACGAACCTGACCATATCATCGTCCTTGACCCGACACTGCTTAACGCGATTGATGTCACGGTGGGCTTAAAACCCAATGCCTGGATTCTGGTCAACAGCAACCGCAAACCGGAAGAACTTGGGTTCCCTTCCAAATTCCGCGTGGCAACCATAGACGCGACCAGCCTGGCTATCAAATACAACCTGGGGCCGAGGACTTCCCCTATCGTCAATACGGCCATACTCGGCGCGTTTTCCAATATCAGCCGTTTTATGCCGATTAAAGTATCCATGGAAAGCATTTGCAAAGCCATTAAGAAAAAAGTCCCGATTCAAATGGAAAATAATATCAAAGCCGCCCAGGAAGCTTATAATTTAGTCGTAACTAAAGAGGCATTATTATGTCCAAAATAAAAGTTATTCCGACCACTTTAAAAGTAAAGCAACTCCCCCCGACAGCAATTTCCATGTCCAATATGCTCTTTAATAAAACCGGCTCCTGGCGCAATTACAAACCGGAATATAACGAAAAACTACCGCCCTGCAACGCCGCCTGCCCGTCAGGTGAAAAAATACAGGGCTATCTCTATCTCGTAAAGAATCATAAGTTTGCCGAGGCATGGCAGCTTCTCAAACAGGATAATCCACTGCCGGCCGTCTGCGGGCGAGTCTGCTTCCACCCGTGCGAAGTGGAATGTAACCGCGGGGATTATGACGAATCAATCGGTATCCATAATGTCGAACGCATCATAGGCGATTACGGCCTCAAGCATAATTTGCGGGTTAAAACCGGTGCCAAGAGAAAACAGCAAATCGCCATTATCGGCGGCGGACCAGCCGGAATATCCTGCGCCTACCATCTCGCAAAGATGGGTTATAAACCAACCATATTCGAGGCAGAAAGGCAATTGGGCGGAATGCTCCAATACGGAATACCCTCTTACCGCCTGCCTAAAAATATACTCCAGAAGGAAATAAATTCCATCATAAAAATGGGCGTAAAGGTTAAAACCGGAATGCGCGTGGGCAAGAACCTCTTTATCGAAGAACTCGCCAATAAATACCATGCCGTCCTTATCGCCACCGGAGCGTATAAGGAAAGAGCGCTCGATATCCCGGGCGAAGAAACACGCGGCGTCATCGGGGCGCTGGATTTCCTGCATGAGGTGAATTCCGGGAAAAAGCCCAAAATATCCAAAGACGTGGTTATCATCGGAGGCGGCAACGCGGCAATGGACGCGGCGAGGAGCGCTTTAAGGATGGGCGCCCATCCAAAGGTTATCTACCGCCGGACCAGGAACGAAATGCCCGCCATCCCGGATGAAATACGCGATACCGAAGAGGAAAAAATAGATTTCGTCTTTCTGGCCGCTCCGGTCAAAGTTATCTCCAAAAACAATAAAGTTGTCGCGATTGAATGCATAAAAATGAAGCTCGGTTCTGCGGATTCCTCCGGACGCCGTAAACCCATTCCGGTTAAAGGCTCCAACTTCCGCATAAAAACCGGAACGATTATAAAAGCCATCGGAGAATCTCCCGAAACAAGCTTTATCCCGGCCAGTCTCCTTAAAGACAATCTGGTCTGCGTGGATAAATGGGGAATGACCGCACAAAACAATATCTTCGCGGCGGGCGATACGGTTACCGGGCCGAAAACGGTTGTCGAAGCCATCGGCGCGGGAAAACGCTCCGCTCAGGCAATTGATAAATACGTAAGAACCGGCACAGTATCATTCAAGGAAGTGCCTGAAATAAAACCGGTCCGGTTTGAACAGCTTAATACCGCTTATTTCGAACACGCCCCGCGCGTCTCGATGCCCCACCTGGAATTTAAAGAGCGGGTTAAGAGCACCAAAGAGGTATATCTGGGCTACAAGCCGAATGACGCCATAACCGAATCAGACCGGTGTTTCAGCTGCGGAGTCTGCAACTTCTGCGATAACTGCTGGGTCTTCTGTCCCGATATGGCAGTGATAAAAAAGAAAAGCAAACCTGCCCGACAGTCAGGCGGGTACGAATTCAATTACGATTATTGCAAAGGCTGCGGCATCTGCGCCTCGGAATGCCCCAGAAACGTAATTTCATTAGTTGAGGAGAAAAAGTAAATAAGTCTCTTAGGCTCTTAGCCTTTTAGACTTTTAGCCTTATTATGAAAGAAGTAACCACCGGAAATCACGCGGTCTCTTACGGCGCGATGTTAAGCCGCGCGCAGGTAATCGCCGCATACCCGATTACCCCGCAGACCCAAATCGTGGAGTTACTCTCCAATTTCTGCGCCACGGGAAAACTCAAAGCCAAGTTTATCAAGGTGGAATCCGAACATTCGGTCATGGCGGCTTCTATCGGCGCATCTCTTGCCGGAGCGCGCGCCTTCACCGCTACCAGCGGACAGGGACTCGCCTTGATGCACGAAATGATACACTGGGCGGCTAACGGACGTCTCCCCATCGTCATGGCGGATGTCAACCGCTCCATGGCGCCCGGCTGGTCTATCTGGACCGACCAGAACGATACCCTTTCCCAGCGCGATACCGGCTGGATACAGCTCTATTGCGAATCTTCCCAGGAAGTAACCGACAGCATCATCCAGGGATTCAAAATCGCCGAAAACGTCTACCTGCCGGTCATGGTCATCCTGGATGCCTTTGTGCTGTCGCATACTTCGGAAGTAATCGATTTGCCGGATATCAAACTGGTGGATAAATACCTTCCGCCGTTCAAACCCAAAGACAAGCTGGATTTGAAAAACCCCCGCGCCTTCGGCGGATTGGTTACGCCGGACTTTAATTTCGAACTGAAATATAAAATGCAGGAGGCCATGAATAAAACGATTCCGGTTGCCAAATGGGCCGACCGGGAATTCAAGCGCGTCATCGGCCGCTCCTACGGAATTATCGAAGCCTATAAATGCGAAAAAGCGGATACTATTCTCGTCACTTCCGGCACGATTACCTCGACCAGCCGTTACGTAATAAACCAATTGCACGCCCAGGGCAAAAAGAACGTCGGGATATTGAAAATCAGGATGTTCCGCCCCTTCCCGGCAAAAGAAGTCGTCAGCGTCTTGGGCAAAGCCAAAAAGGTCGCCGTTATCGACCGCAATATCGGCTACGGGGTCGGCGGCATATTCTGCCAGGAAGTCAAGGCCGCTTTCGGGAATGAAAAGAAACACCCGGAATTCTTCAACTTCATTACCGGCATCGGCGGGCGAGACGTTACCCCAAAGGATATCCAAGGCATTATTGATTATACCGAAACCCATAAAAAGCCCAAAGAGGAAATCGTTTGGGTTGGATTGCGAAAATGAGTAGACACGAAAACATGAAAATGACCACGAAGACACGAAAAATAAATCCGTGTTTTTGTGTAGCATGCTTTCGTGCTTTCGTGTATTAGTATTAAATTTCGAGATTTCGTGTTTATATATTAACTATTTCGTGCTTTAGAGTATTAAGTTTCGTGATTTCGTGTTATGAGAAATGAAATACCGTTAGAAGAAAACCTGAATTCAGGGCATCTGGCATGCCCCGGTTGCGGCGGCTCGCTTTCCATGCGCCTTGCCTTAAAGGCGCTCGGCAAGAAGACATATTTGGTCCTGACCGCCTGTTGCTGGTCGATTATAGACGGTCCCTTCCCATATTCAGCGGTTAAACTGCCGCTCATGCACACGGCGTTTGAAACCGCCGGCTCGGCATCTTCAGGCGTCCGCGCGGCATTAGACATCTTAGGCAAAAAAGATATTACCGTCATGGCATGGGCAGGCGACGGCGGAACGTTTGATATCGGGATACAAGCCCTTTCCGGCGCCGCGGAACGCAACGAAGACTTTATCTATTCCTGTTATGATAACGAGGCATACATGAATACCGGCATCCAGCGCTCTTCCGGCACGCCCTGGGGCGCCTGGACCACCACCACCCCGGAAAGTAAAGGCGAGCAGAAAAAGAAAATGATGGAAATCATGGCCGCGCACCGGATTCCTTACGCCGCGACTCTCTCCCCGGCTTATCCGGAAGATTTTATCCGGAAATACAAGAAAGCCAAATCCATTAAAGGCACTAAGTTCATGCACATACTTTCCCCCTGCCCGCCCGGATGGAAGACATCGTCAGAGCAATCAATGAAGCTCTCGCGGATGGCGGTTGAAAGCGGCGTTTTCCCGCTCTATGAAGTGGAAAACGGAACTAAGTATACGCTCAACTATCCTTCGGCAGACTTTAAAATCAAGCCGATTAACGAATACGTATCAATGCAGGGAAGATTCAGGCACCTCAACAAAGAGCAAATTAAGTTCATGCAGGAAAACGTCACCTCCGAATGGCAGCGGCTCTTGCGCAAACTCAAGTACGCGTAAAGCTCTTCTCCTAACCTTTAACTTTTAACCTTTAACATGCGACTGTAAGGAGTCCCGATTTTATATCGGATAACATACAACCCCATTAAATATTGACTCTTCCCGCGGGAAAGGTAGAATAGAAAATCAGTAATGCATCCTCTGAATAAGATAGATAATAAAGCGGATAATTATGGGAAACACTTGTTTTTTATTGGGTGCTGGTTTTACTCATGCCGTTACGAACGGAAAAGCACCTTTGACCTCTGGTTTAGTACCGCTGATTAAAAATATAATTACGGATGATTTGCAAGATACTCTTAACCATGTTGGCGACAACATTGAATTATTTATTACTTTGTTGGATTTAGAGGAGCGCTACACCGTACAAAATGAACGCAGAGATAAAATCAGCGAATGCAAAAAGAAAGTGATCGATAAAATAATTGATTGCTATGATATAGATAAATTTACTGAGCATTTTCCTTTATGCGAGTCATTCGTTAAGAAGGTCAGCGATAATGCTTGTATTTTAACGCTAAATTATGATTGTCTATTAGACAGATACTTATATTTAAGTAAAAGATGGTCTCCGCACGGAGGATATTTTGCCCAGCAATTTCCTTCAAGCATAAAACATAATTCTAATCTAGATAATGTACTACTGTTAAAATTACATGGTTCTTGCAACTTTAGGAATAATAGTGGGAATTTAGACTACCCTAATATTGAGGTTTCCAGCAAGATTTTCCCCAGCATTCATGCGGAAATAAATACGCGGAATTATAAACGGGATGAGGGGGCTCATGTTTTAATTATGAGTTATTTAAAACAATATCATAATGGTATAATGATGCTATGGAGAGAAGCAATAGAAACATTGAAGAATGCTAATAGGCTTACTATTATAGGCTGTTCACTCCGAGATGAAGATATATTTCTAAGATACGCCTTATATCATTTTGGGACTAAAGAAAATACAGACAAATTCGTCATTGAAATAGTTGATAAGAATAAAAATAGTGGTGAAACGATAAAGTCAAAAATAGAAGAATTGGTTGGATTTCCTGAGAAACAAGAGTATAAAATATATAATGACTTAAAGGAATATTTAGGGGATTGAGGGAAATAGCATACTGAACTATGAATTTTCTGAATAGTGACTCTGTATAGTGACTGAATAATTATAGATACCACGTCTTGTAATTCTCTTATGTAATAAAGCACGCTTTACCTAAACCCGCAACTGCCATTTCCCTAATCCGCAAGAGCCATTCCACCAATCGCCAAGAGCCATCCCTCTAACCCCCAAAAGCCATCCCCCTACCCTACCCCCCACCCCTAGAGCGGGGGTAGGTGTTCCTAACCGCCTTATAAATCACATGATAGAAAGACACCTTTTTCGTGGGCGTTTTTGAGACCTTATGCTATATTATCTGATATGGAACTGCCAATCCTCTCTAAAATCAAGATAGCCGTCTTTATCCCTGAAGAGCCGCCCAAGGGATATCTGGAAAAATGGCGTGATTCCATGAAAAAAGCCGCCCCCAAAATGCGACTTGGCATCAAACAGGCAATCAGCGGGATAGGCGACTACGCCCAAAAAATAGCCAAGCCGGGCATAAAAGAAATGATTGAATGGCTTAATCAGGGTTACAAAACCAAAACAGGCAAGAACTATGAGAAAATTATCAACAATATGCTGGCGAATATTCCCAAAGGATACGCCCGGTATATGAAAAAAGTGACGCGGGCGTTTAAGGCGGTTAAAGGGAATAAGGCAGACCGTTTTGCCAAAATCATTGATGCCAAGTCTTATTGGGTTGCCTTAAGAAGAAGCCAATTGGTTCTGCCTTTTATCGGGTATAAGGATGTTATCAGGGGACTTGGCCCATTTTCCGCAAGGTGGCTAAACGGTGATTTGGCAGTGATGGAACTCCTTACCAAACAGGATAATTGCTACGGCACAAAACCCTTATTAATTACTGCGCCGGAAAAGGCAGGTGAATTCAGGAATAAGTTTGTCCAGCAAATCTCCAAGTCCGGCGCGCGGATTGTCCAATACGATTACGGCGATAAAATAATCCTGGAAGAAAATAAGGAAATGAACAAACTTATAAATAAATACGCCGACAAAGGCATTGCCGAATTCTCACCCGGGAAATCCTCTCATGTTGATTTTATATTGGAAGGCAATCAACTATTCCTCGATATCCAGGTCGCGCAAGTGTGAAATCCGCCCCCAATACATTTTACTTGATTATTTCAGATTGATATGATAATTTCATCCTACACTTACAAAGGAGAGGTGGCTGAGTAAAGTCGCCCGCCAGAGGCGGGTCCGCCTTCGGCGGAATAGCGGCGGTCTTGCCCGCCAGAGGCGGGAAATGTGAGATAAAATATGGCTTGTGTTTATATATTATACAGTAACACAACCAGGAAATTTTATATAGGCTCCAGCAGAGAAAATAATGCCGATAAAAGAATAAAGGCTCATAATAGCGGAAGAACTAAATCCACAAAATCCGGTCGTCCGTGGATACTTATTTCTATAGAACAACATACAACTTATACGGATGCACGAAAAAGGGAACTATTCCTGAAATCAGGTGTCGGGCGTGCTTGGATTAAAGAGAAATTTGGTTACTACAAAGCATAAATAGGAGAGGTGGCTGAGTGGTCGATAGCGGCGGTCTTGAAAACCGTTGTGGGCGCAAGCCTACCGGGGGTTCGAATCCCTCCCTCTCCGCGGTGAACCACGTTGGGTTCACCGCGAGCCGTAAACTTGAGCATAGCGAATAGTTTACGGACGCAACCATCATTAAACAGAAAGGACTAGAGTCATGAAAGTATTCATCTCCTGCGATATAGAAGGCATTACCGGCGTAATCGAACGCTCCCAGACTGATTTCCATGGCAAAGATTACGATAAAGCCCGTGAATGGATGACCAACGAAGTCAATGCGGTCATTGAAGCGGCACTCGCCTGCAAAGCCACGAAGATTCTCGTGAACGACGCCCACGGCGATATGTTTAATCTACTGATTGATAAACTCAACCCAAAAGCCACCATTATTTCCGGCAGCCATAAGCCGCTCGTGATGATGGAAGGGATTCAAGCCAGATTCGACGCCGCGGCATTTGTCGGATACCACGCGCGGGTCGGGACAACCGGCGGAGTGCTTGACCACACCATGTATGGAAGGGCCGTCCATGAATTCAGGATTAATAACCGCCTCTTCGGCGAGACCGGCATAAACGCCCTGATTGCCGGACACTATAAAACACCGGTCGTTCTGGTCTGCGGTGATGATAAAACCGCGCGCGAGGCAAAGTCATTCCTCGGAAAAGTGGAAACGGTTGAGGTTAAGCGCGGCATCACCCGCTATGCCGCGGAATCGGTCCATCCGACTGAAGCGGTAAAACGGATTAAAGAAGCGGCGCTGGTCGCATTTAAGGATTATAAATCCTATAAGCCTTTCATAATGAAAGGGCCGCTTAATCTTGTCTTGGAATTTATGGATAGCGGAATGGCGGATGAGGCGAGCCTGATGCCCGGCACCAAGCGCCTTAACGGGTTTAGGGTCGCCTACAAAGCGCGCGATATCGTCGAGCTCTGCCAGGCATCTATGGTCTTAATAACCCTGGCGGCGCAGACCCTGCCGAGGAAATGAGCCGAGAGCAACCACAGATTACATCCCACTCCATTTCATTTCGGGGACACCCGATTATTGGGAATCCTCGAAGGGGGCGGATTACACGGAATAACATTGGGTTTCACCGCAAAGACGCAAAGGACGCAGAGATGATTACGCCAAAATTCACAGAGTCTTTCTCAGTGAACGGAAAATATTGCTGATGGAAGTTATAATTACTATTATAGCACCCAGACATAAAACAGCTAACAGAAAATAACCATACCCGCCTTCCAAAAGGGGAAAGTTTTGTATAAATCCGAATAAAAACAGACCGCCTATTAAGAAAACAACAGCCAAGCTCATAACTGAAGAAATTATTACCCATATCCTTGATAATTTATTCGGTATGATATCAAATATGGCGGCTGAGGCTACCATAATAACAAAAAGTTCTATAATTATTTCTCCGCAAGAATACGCATCTATGCGAACTTTATGCGCTGATTCGGTTAATCCCCCCAACATGAACAAAAACTCAACGATGATTACGTAGATAGCCAAAGCTGTTAGTATGATTGATGCGGAGATTACAATGATTTTCTTCATATACAGGATTTTTCTACGGTTAAGTATATCACTATTTGTCATTAAGTCAAGTGTAATTCACCTCGTTGGGTTGTTTCACCTGATTAATCGGCGTTTATCTGTGTAATCCGACTCTACCTGTTTAACATAATCAGCTGCCTACACAAAAATTATTGATATCAGGCGTCCCATAAATGGGGTCGTCCCTGCCGACAGGCAGGGGCAGTTATTTAACTTATCCTTTTTCTTGAAAAGCGTATAAAATAATTGTAAGTTAATGGTCTTTTATATTAATAATATTATTGGAATATTGCCCCACTCATCCCGCAGTAACGGGACTCGGGGACGCCCGATTGATGCGGAGTTTAGCAGGGGCGAAAGGAGCTTAAACATGAATAGGCGCAAAAAGAGATTTTTCACTTCAGAAGCAGTTTGTATGGGACACCCTGATAAAGTCTGCGACCAGATTTCAGATGCCGTTCTCGATGCCTTAATCGCCGATGACCCGTATTCGCGCGTTGCCTGCGAGACATCCGTTAAAACCGGCATGGTCCTCGTCTCGGGCGAAATCACCACCACGGCTTATGTGGAAATCCCGGATATCGTCCGCCAGACTATCAAAGAAATAGGCTATACAGACGCCTGCACGGGTTTCGATTATGAAACCTGCGCGGTCCTGACCTGCATCCAAAAGCAATCCGGCGATATCGCTTTGGGAGTCGATGAAAACAAGAAAAAAGGCAAAGATATCGGCGCGGGCGACCAGGGAATGATGTTCGGTTATGCCTGCAACGAAACGCCGGAACTAATGCCCCTCCCGATTTCCCTTGCACGTAAAATAGTCAATAAATCCGCCGATATGCGCATCGAAAGCGATTTGCCTTATCTCCGGCCCGACGGCAAGACGCAAATTACCGTGGAATACTTTGATAATAAACCGGTCAGGGTTGACACCGTCGTCCTTTCACTCCAGCATAACCCCGAGGTCAACTGCAGTAAACTCAAGGATGACTTGATTAATAAGATAATAAAACCGAGCATTCCGAAACACCTTCTGGATAAAAAGACCAAGTATTATGTAAACCCGACCGGCAGGTTTGTCTTAGGCGGCCCTTACGCGGATGCGGGTCTGACCGGACGTAAAATAATCGTCGATACCTACGGCGGGATGGGACGCCACGGGGGCGGCGCATTCTCCGGCAAAGACCCGACCAAGGTAGACCGGAGCGCTTCCTACGCGGCGCGCCACGCGGCCAAGAATATCGTCGCCGCAGGATTAGCCGACCGTTGCGAAGTCCAACTGGCTTATGCCATCGGCGTTTCACAGCCGGTTGCCATCGACGTGGAAACATTCGGCACGGGCAAGATACCGGAAGATAAAATCTCCGCGCTTCTTATGAAGCACTTTGACTTCTCCCCCAGCGGAATAATCGAGCGCCTTAAACTGCGCCGCCCGATTTATAAACAGACCGCCCGTTATGGACATTTCGGCCACAGCGGAGAAGGCTATACCTGGGAAAAGACGGATAAAGTTGCTCTTCTCAAGAAAGAAGCGAGGAGAATATAATACCAAATATTAATCACGAATGGCACGAATGAAACCAAATAAGATAAATATAAATTCTTATTCGCGTGATTCGTCATATTAGTGTGATTCGTGTTAAAAAAACAGGAGAGAAAATGAAATACGACGTAAAAGATTTAAAGCTTGCCGCCAAGGGAAAAGGAAGAATCAATTGGGCAGATAAGCACATGCCCGTCTTGCAGATGATTCGGGCGCGGTTTGCCAAGGAACAACCGCTTAAAGGTGTCCGTATTGCCGCCTGTTTGCATGTAACAAGCGAGACCGCGAACCTGATGAGAACCCTTAAAGCCGGCGGAGCACAACTGGCGCTCTGCGCTTCCAATCCGCTTTCGACGCAAGATGACGTCGCCGCCAGCCTGGTAAAAGATTTCGGGATTTCCGTATTTTCCGTGCACGGGGAAGATAACAAGAAATATTATTCCCATATAGAAGCGCTCATCGCCACCAAGCCGCAGATTACCGTGGATGACGGCGCGGATGTCGTTTCCACCATCCACTCCAAGCATAAGGATATGATAAAATACATCTATGCCGGCATGGAAGAAACCACCACCGGCGTAATCAGGATGCGTGCCATGGCAAAAGACGGCGCTTTGCTTTATCCGATATTTTCCGTAAACGATGCCACGACCAAATATCTCTTTGACAACCGTTACGGCACGGGCCAATCCAGCGTAGACGGGATTCTGCGCGCGACCAATATTTTATACGCCGGCAAGACCGTGGTCGTCGGCGGTTACGGCTGGTGCGGACGCGGATTCGCCATGCGCGCCAAGGGTATCGGCGCGCGGGTGATTGTTACCGAGGTCAATCCGCTTAAAGCCCTGGAAGCCACCATGGACGGCTATGAAGTCATGCCCATGAAAGAAGCCGCCAGGAAAGGCGATATCTTCTGCACCCTGACCGGCGATATCGATGTCATCACCGGTGAACACTTCCTGGCAATGAAAGACGGCGCGATTGTCTCCAATTCCGGCCACTTTAATGTCGAGCTCGATTTGGTCGCGCTGAAGAAACTCTCCAAGAAAATCAATAAGAACGTCCGCACCAATGTGGATGAATATATCCTCAAAAACGGCAAGGCGATTTATGTCTTAGGCGAAGGGAGATTAGTGAACCTCGCCTGCGCCGAGGGGCATCCGGCAACTGTCATGGACATGAGCTTTGCCACGCAGGCATTGATGGCTGAATATTCGGTCAAGAACTACAAGAAGCTTTCTCCCAAGGTTTATTTAGTGCCGAATGAGATTGAGGACTGGATTTCCCGCCTGAAGCTCCAGACACTGGGCGTCAAGATAGACACCCTGAGCGAAAGGCAGAAAGAATATCTTTCTTCCTGGCAGGAAGGGACGTAGAGCTTTACCACAGAGAACATCTATAGCCCGAGCTTTCTTATGCGTAATTAATTTACCAGTCAATCAATCCGAAATTAGCACTCGAATTCACTGCGGGGGACACCTGATTGCCTGATTATTGATTGAAGCGTGCCTAATTTTATTTCAGGATGGTTTGGAACAGGAACGGTTATCGTAGTATGTTGAAGTTTTTTCTGCATTACGACATGGCTTCCGCGTTGGCGGACACGGACAAAGCCCTGTCTGACAAGAATCGCACAAACTTCCCTGCCGGAAAGGATTCGTAATTTAGCCAATCGATACCTCCACCTGAGTTATATATACTTCGCCATGAAGCCGTTTTTTAATCTCTGATGGAGAAGCCGATTCGAAAAACAGCTCAATTGCCTCGCGGAGGTTATTACGTGCTTTTTCTATAGTATTTCCCTGGCTGGCGATATCCAGTTCGGGGCACAAAGCTACGTAATCTTTGCCTTCTTTTTCGATAACTGCGGTAAGTTGTTTGAGCATAAAATTAAACCTCCTTTTTCTATATTAGTCATTTGTATTATATCCCGCTATATGATAAATGTCAAAGGATTTTAGCTTAATCGGCTAGTTTAAACAGTATCTTTCTTCCTGGCAGGAAGGGACGTAGGTTTTTCGGTTATTATTACCTGACTCTTAACCATAAGGCTGGTTTTCTATACATCCATATTAACTTGACAAAACCGCTTTTGGATACTAATATACTACGGCAAATCTATGAATAAGATAATTCCGGAAAAAGGGATTACCTTTGACGACATCCTTTTAATCCCTGCCAGATCAGAAGTAGTACCTAGTGAGGTAAATACCTCCACCCTGTTCTCCCGCCATATCAAGATTAATATCCCGATATGCTCGGCGGCAATGGATACGGTTACCGAGGCAAACCTGGCTATCGCACTTGCCCAGGAAGGCGGAATCGGCATCATCCATAAAAACATGCCCATCGAGCAGCAGGCGCGCGAAGTCCATAAAGTAAAACGCTCCGCCAGCGGAATAATCATCGACCCGATTACGCTCCCCCCCACCGAAACAATCGGCAAAGCCAAAAGCATTATGCGGGAACATAATATTTCCGGCATCCCGATTGTAGAAGAGAATAAGCGTGTAGTCGGCATCCTAACCAACCGAGACCTAAGGTTCCAGAAATCCGATGACAAGAAAATAGAAGAGGTCATGACCAAAGAACATCTGATAACAGCCCAGCCGGGAACGACGCTTGAAAAAGCCCGTGAAATCCTCCATAAAAACAAGGTGGAAAAACTGCTCCTGGTGGATAAGAGCAACATACTTAAGGGACTCATCACCATCAAAGATATCAATAAGATGCTTCAGTTCCCGCTTGCCTGCCGTGATAAAATGGGCAGATTAATTGTCGGTGCGGCGGTCGGCGTCCATGATTACGAAAGGGTGGAAAAACTGGTATCAAGCGACGTTGACGTGGTGGTAATTGATACGGCGCATGCCCATTCGGAAAACGTGATTAAAACCGTAAAGGAAATTAAGAAGCGGTTTAAGATAGAAGTGGTTGCCGGCAATATTGCCACGGGCGAGGCGGCTTATGATTTAATCAAGGCCGGAGTGGACGCTTTAAAAATCGGCATCGGCCCCGGCTCTATCTGCACCACCCGCATAATCGCCGGCGTGGGCGTTCCGCAGATTACGGCAATCTTTAACTGTGTCAAGGTAGCGGAAAAATACAAGGTGCCGGTGATTGCCGACGGCGGCATCAGATTCTCAGGCGATATCACCAAGGCCATCGCCGCCGGTGCGAACAGCGTCATGATAGGCGGCCTCTTTTCCGGCACTGCCGAAAGCCCGGGCGAGACATTTATATATGAAGGCAGGGCATATAAATCATACAGAGGGATGGGCTCTTTAGGCGCCATGGTCCAGGGAAGCAAAGAACGTTACGGGCAGGCAGGCGTAAAAAGCCGCGATAAACTGGTTCCGGAAGGGGTTGAAGGACGAAGCCCCTTTAAAGGGCCGCTGGCTGATTTCGTTTACCAGCTGGTCGGGGGCTTGAAAGCCGGAATGGGTTATTGCGGATGCAAGAATATCGAGGAACTGCGCACCAAGACCAGATTTATTAAAATCAGCCCGGCGGGCCTGAAGGAAAGCCACCCGCACGATGTCTTTATCACCAAAGAACCGCCGAATTATACTGCAGAATAAATCAGGGACTAAAATTTCCTTTAACACGGCATGTTTATAATAGTAAACTCACGGTGGGCTTAACAATAGGATACGATACAAACAACCTATGAAACGTTCAACCCGGATAAAAAGGCCGTACAAACAGGCATTAATGCAACGTAATAACAATCAAACTGATAAATTCATCCAGGATAAAGAATATTTCTTCCAAAGCGTTTTTTCCAGCATCCGCGATGGTGTAAGCATTCTTGACAATCATTTTAATATTATCCGCGTAAATCCGGCAATGGAACGTTGGTATGCCCATCAAATGCCCCTTGTCGGTAAAAAGTGCTACCAAGCCTACCACGGGCGTAAAATTCCCTGTAAAGTCTGCCCTTACAAGCAAACAATCAGAACCGGCAAACCAGCTTATGAAATAGTCCCCAGGACAGGACGAGGCGATCAAATTAATGGATCAATCGGTCTTTATACCTTCCCGTTTATTGATGCAAAAACAGGCGGGCAAAAGGGCGTGATAGAATATGTCCGGGATATTACCGAGCAAGTACAAGCCGAAGAAAGCTTGAAAGAAAGCGAAGAGAAATTCAGGACACTTGCCGAGCGATCCCCGCATATGATTTTCATCAATAACCTGGACAGGATAGTTTACGCCAACCAACAATGTGAAGAGTCCATGGAATATAAAAGAGAACACTTCTATTCCCCCGATTTCAACTTCATGTCATTAATTGCTCCCGAAGACAGGAAAACATTAATATCCAACTTCAAGAAACATCAGAAAGGGCAGGAAATCCCGCCTTATGAATATACCCTGATTACAAAAAACGGCAAAAGGATAGAGGCAATAATATCGACTAAACTCATAAAATATAACGGCGGCCAGGCAATTCTCGGCGTGGTAACCGATATTACGAAACAAAAGCAGATGGAAAGAGATCTGGCAAAATCACGCGACTACCTGGACCGCATCCTGAACGGAATGTATGAAGCGGTGATGGTGGTCGACCGAGATCATATCATCCGCGATGTCAACAACTGCTTCCTTAACTTGTATAAAGTCACCAGGAAGGAAGTTATCGGAAAACACTGTTACGTCATCGGACACAGGCTTCATAAACCATGCGGGCATACGATCAAATGCCCCCGTAAAGAGGTTTTTGAAGGGAAAAAAGCCGTTCAGGCGGAGCATATCCATTTTGACGGCAATGGAAACGAGGTAATCATAGAAATTTACGCTTTCCCTCTTTTAGAGGAAAACGGCAAAGTAAAACTAATGGTTGAAATACATCATGATATCACCAAGCGTAAAAAGGCGGAAGAAGAAGTCAAGCGAAAGTTAACCCAGTTACACCGCAGCCTGGAACAAACGATTAATTCGCTGGCGCTGGCAGGCGAGGTGCGTGACCCTTATACCGCCGGACATCAGCGCCGGGTATCCGAACTTTCCTGCGCCATTGCCAGGGAAATGAACCTGTCCGAAATGCAGATTAACGGGATAAAACTTGCCGGTATTATCCATGATATCGGTAAGATTGCCATACCTTCGGAAATATTGACCAAACCCTCAACCCTAACCGAGACGGAATACAGCATGATTAAAACACACTCCATGGTCGGTTATGACATATTAAAATCCATCGAGTTTCCATGGCCAATAGCGCAGTTTGTGCTCCAACACCACGAGAAATTTAACGGCACCGGTTATCCCCAAGGACTTGAAGGAAAAGATATCCTTCTGGAAGCAAAGATTCTCTGCTTGGCTGATTCGGTTGACGTAATGTGCACCTACCGGCCTTATAGGCCTGCCCTCAGTACCAAACGGGCATTATCAGAAATACGATCCCAAAGCGGCATACTTTACGACCCGAAAGTAGTCAAAGCCTGCCTGCAAGTATTCCGCAAGAAAAAGTTCAGCTTTGGAAAGTATTAGAAATAATCAGTCTCTATGGACGAATTGAAACGAGATAACACATCAAAGCATAATAACAAACATGAATTTACCCCTTACATTACAAGCGAACGTAACATTCCGGAATTCAGCGTCCGGGCAATTATCCTGGGAGTTATCCTGGCAATCGTCTTCGGTGCGGCGAACGCATATGTCGGGTTGAAGGTAGGCATGACCGTTTCCGCCTCCATCCCAGCGGCGGTTATTTCCATGACAATCCTGCGTGGCGTCCTTAAAAAAGGCACCGTCCTGGAAAATAACATGGTCCAGACCATCGGCTCTTCCGGTGAATCACTCGCCGCCGGAGTCATCTTCACCATCCCGGCGCTTATCTTTTTAGGCTTCGCCCCGTCTATTTTGGAAATATTCATCATGTCCGCATTAGGCGGTTGTTTGGGAATACTTTTCATGATTCCGTTAAGGCGCTATCTCATTGTCCGCGAGCATAATACACTGCCCTACCCTGAAGGCACCGCCTGCGCAAAGATACTGGTCGCCGGTGAACAAGGCGGCACCAAGGCGTTGCTGGTGCTTGGCGGCGCTCTGACAGGCGGCGTATATAAATTCCTGCTGAAAGGATTGGGATTGTGGAAAGACGAAGTCTTCTGTAATATCAAGCTCAATCAACAGCCTTTGGTACAATCAACTTTATCTGCGGAAGTCTCACCCGTTCTTTTAGGCGTCGGCTATATCATTGGTCCGCGTATTGCGGCTTTGATGCTTTCCGGAGCGGTTTTGGGATGGTTTGTCCTTATACCGATTATCCAGTATATCGGAAGCGGATTTGCCGAAGCCCTGGCGCCAGCCACCAAACCCATCAACCAGTTGGAAACAATCGAATTATGGAGCTTTTATATACGCTATATCGGAGCCGGCGCAGTCCTTTTGGGAGGAATTGTCAGCCTGTTTAAAGCATTGCCGATAATCATCCAATCAATAAAACAAAGCATTAAGAATATAATTCCCTCATCTGCTTCTGCCGGCGAAATGCGGACGGACCGGGATATGCCGATTAAATACGTCCTTTTAATCTCCATTCTTGTCATCATCGCAACTTTCATCTACCTGGTAGTTTACAAAAACAGTATCGGGATAAGCGTATCACTCGGCATGGGATTAATAAGCATCCTCTTGATTATCCTCTTTGGCGGGGTTTTCGTTACGGTAGCGGCGCGGATTGTCGGAATTGTCGGCTCATCATCAAGCCCTGTTTCCGGAATGACCATTACCACATTGATTGCTATTTCGCTTATCTTTGTGGCTTTTGGTTGGACGGATAAAAGCGGAATGCTTGTCGCAATGAGCATCGGCGCGATTGTCTGCATCGCCGTCTGCATGTCCGGCGATATATCGCAAGACTTAAAGACTTCTTATCTGGTCGGCGCTACGCCTTATAAAATACAGATAGCCGAATTTATCGGGGTATTAGCGCCGGCAATAGTCATCGCGGGGCTTCTTTTATTCCTCAGCAATACCGGTAAATTGGGAAGCAGCGAACTGAAAGCACCGCAGGCATCATTGATGAAAATGATTGTAGAAGGCGTATTCGGAGGGCATTTGCCCTGGGTGCTTATCCTGATTGGCGCCTTTATCGGACTTTGCGTGGAATTGTTGGGGATTTCTTCACTGCCGTTTGCCATCGGGCTTTACCTGCCATTCAGCCTTTCCGCCCCCATAATGATAGGAGGAATTATCGCCTGGATAATTTCGTTAAGGACAAAATCATCTGAAAATGACAATGAACGGGGCGTATTATTCAGCTCAGGACTAGTCGCGGGAGATGCCTTGATGTCTATTATTATCGTATTTCTACCTTATATTGTCATAAACACGAAGCCGATATCCGAATTATTAAACATCCGCGGCGCGATACATGATAGCGGATGGGAAAACCTGCTCGGGTTCGGGATATTCATGGCGCTTGCCGTTTTTCTTTTCTTCATAGTAAAAACACATAAGAATACCACTCCGCCCGCCGCTTTGTAACCGCCTTTTTATGATATAATAATGCCTTGACTGAGGCTCTAAAAATATATACCATGTGAATATATGAGATTTAGAATTGCCTTAGCCCAAATAAACCCGATTGTGGGCGATTTTAAAGGAAACACCGAAAAGATTATCGCCTCTATCGAAAAAGCACGTGCCCATTCGGCTGATTTAATCGCATTCCCTGAAATGGCTTTGTGCGGTTACCCTCCTGAAGACCTCGTCTTTAACCGCGCATTCACCGCGGAGAATACCCGTTGCCTTAAAATAATCGCGCGGGCCTCTAAAAACATATCGGCCGTTATCGGCTTAACACACCGCCTGAAAAACGATATTTACAACGCAGCCGCTTTTATCCATAACAAGAAAATCATTAATATCTACCACAAGATTTTCCTGCCTAATTACGGGGTGTTCGATGAAAAACGGTATTTCAAGCCGGGTGAACACATACCCGTATTCCATATAAATGACACCTCAATCGGCATAAATATCTGTGAAGATATCTGGCATGTTGGAGGACCCGCACACCAACAGGCAAATAAAGGCAGAGCAGGGCTTATCATAAATATTTCCGCATCGCCCTACCACGAGCAGAAATTGACCCAGCGCCAAATGCTGCTTTCATATTTTGCGCGCAATAATAAAACCTACGCGGCTTATATCAATATGACCGGCGGGCAGGATGAGCTGGTCTTTGACGGCGGAAGCATGCTCGTTAGCCCGAAAGGGGCATTAATCGCACGCGCCGGCGAGTTTAAGGAGGATTTGATATTTGCCGATATCAACCCATTAACACAGAACGCATGCGGAAACGCCGATGAAGGCATCACGGAATTTAACCTTAAGGCAAACAAGATAAAAAGAAGCAAGGCCAACGTAAAATGCCCTATTAATAAAAAACTGCCTTTGCTTGAGGAAATATATTCCGCATTAGTCCTGGGAACGAAGGATTATCTCCACAAAAACGGCTTCAGCAAAGCGGTATTGGGATTGAGCGGCGGAATAGATTCGGCGCTGGTTGCGGCGATTGCCGTGGATGCGCTCGGCAGGGAAAACGTGGCTGCCGTAACCATGCCTTCGATGTATTCATCAACCGGCACCAAAAACGACAGCGAACAAATTGCCCATAACATGGAAATCCAATTATTAAAAATCCCTATTGACGATATCTTTAAAAGCTATTTATACCAGTTGCGCGACCATTTTATCGGACAGCCGGAAAACATCGCCGAAGAAAACCTGCAGGCAAGGATCCGCGGGACCCTCTTGATGGCGCTTTCCAATAAATTCGGATGGATGGTGCTTGGCACTGGCAATAAAAGCGAATTGAGCGTAGGCTACTGCACCCTTTACGGAGATATGGCATCCGGATTCGCCGTGATTAAAGACATCCCGAAAATAATGGTTTATCAACTGGCAAAATATTTCAACCAAAAATCGGGCAAGGAAATCATTCCAAAAAGCGTCTTTAAACGACCGCCTTCAGCCGAATTAAGGCCTAACCAGAAAGACGATGATTCCCTGCCACCTTATAACACCCTTGACCCGATTCTCCAAAAATACATTGAAGGCAACCAAAGCATTCCCGAACTCATAAAATCCGGATTTAAGAGCCAAATGGTAAAAAGAATCACCCGCCTTGTTGATACAAGCGAATATAAGCGCAGGCAAGCACCGGCCGGCATCAAAATTACCCGCCGCGCATTTGGCAAAGACCGCAGGATGCCGATTACCAATAAGTTTATCTAGGACTCACCGCCCCATGCCTAACGGCAGGGACTCCCTATTGATCGGGTGTCCCCGAAGCGCAGCGGAGCGGGGCAAAGACGCAAAGGATTATTTGTGTCTTAGTGTCTTCGTGGCAGGATTATCTTGACACCATAATTTTTCAAATATAAAATAACGCCGTCATGGTAGAGATGGAATTGTCCAGAATTGTCATCAGTGAAACGAGCGACGAACAGGTCATCGTTTTGCAGGAAGTAAACGGAACGCGCACGTTTCCCATAGTAATCGGTAATTACGAAGCCATGGCCCTGGACAGAAAGATTAAAAACATCAAATCACCGCGCCCGCTTACGCACGACCTGATTGAAAATATCTTCATGACATTACAAATTAAATTACTTAAGGTTACGGTAACCCAGCTAAAAAACAGCACTTTCTATGCCAAGTTGACGTTACAACAAAACGGGAAAGAATTGGAAGTGGATGCCCGCCCAAGCGACGCCCTTGTCCTGGCAACGCATTCAAAGATACCGATCTATGTAAGCGAAGAAGTTTTAGATAAATTAAGCGACGGCGTTTAATAAGGAGGACCAAACTTATGAAAAACAGACTAATACTTGCTGCCCTGCTGGTAACTTTGATTGCCGGAAATGCCTTGTTCGCGGAGGATATCTTCAAGGTAAAAGTAAAATATTGGAATAGCGGTTTGAGCGGCGAAGTCCAATCCGATTCAGCATTAATAGCCGGAACAGACCTCGATTTGACAAAGGATTTAAACCTCGATGAAAACGCCTATGTACCGTCGATTGAATTAAAACTAAAACTGGGCTCCAATAAAATCATCGCCTCTTACTGGAAATCAACTTACGAAGGCAAACAAACGCTCGCCACCGCTATCAATTACGGCGGAACCACTTATAATGTTAATGACACCATAGAAAGCGAACTGAACCTGCAATCAACCTCGATTATTTACGAAAGGGTCCTTGTGCCGGAATTCATCACCAAGGCGTTTCCTTCCCTGGGCGAAGTGGAACTCGGACTCCTCATCGGGATTGAAAACCTGTCGTTTGAATCATCCGTTGCGTCCACATTAGCCTCGGAAAAAGAAGACGGGTCCGCGCCTATCCCGGTAATCGGCGCTTTGTTCCAGGTCGGAATACTTAATAAAGTAAAGGTGGAACTCGGCGCGCTCGGATTCAGCGCCACTGTCTCAGGAATCAAGGCTGAATATACGGATATCTATGCGGAAGTGGACACAACCTTTATCCCTTATGTGCCTCTGGGCGTGGGCTATAAAAAAAATACGCTTTCGCTTAAAGATTCAGACAGCTTTGATACCAACATTGACCTGAGCGGACTATATTTCTTCACCAGCTGGGAATTTTAATCTAAACTATTTCCGCAATTCTTTATACCGCGGGTCCTTGCGGATATTTTCCAAATCCGGGTCGTTATCCATCCAGGTCCACTCGCTATAGCCGAATTGGATGGCTTTCTTCAACGCACCTAATGCTTCATCGACCTGGTTCACCAGCGAATACGTGCAGGCAAGGTTATACCAAAGTCCCGGGTCGTTATCGTCCTCCAACGCCTTTAAATAACATTCAATCGCCGCCTGGTATTTTCCCTCTTTGTAGTTTTTATCGCCTTCCTTGATATAATCCACACCGCTTACCTCGAACGGCACGATTTTCATCTTAGGCATCTCGGCTTCTCCCGCCTCGCCGGCAAGCGGCTTGCCCTCCGGCAATAATGTTAGCGCGGATTCGACCACATGGGCAATATCCATATTGTATCCTTCGCGCCACATCACGATTTCGCCTTTCTTACTGATGAGAACGGTTGAAGGCAGCATGACGGCGGCCTTATCCTTTGTAAAATCCGGTATGAATTGCTTGAGCACTGCCTGTGTCGAATCCACCAGGACCGGCATCTGCATTCCCTTCAAACGCCCGTCTTCCAGAAATTTATCCGCGCCTTCCGGGTCGACATAGATTCCCCAGATAACGGTCCCGGCCTTTTGGGCAATTGAGCTTACGCCGTCAATCATCGGCATCATCCGCAGAGACGGCTCGTTTTTCAGCGAGAAGAAAACCAGCAGGACATTATTCGTCTCCAGCGTTTTCTTAAGATTATAAGGTTGGTTATCCAAGTCGTTTAATTCGATAGCCGGCAGTTTGGGCAGATTGCGCACCACCCGCTCGGCTCCGCTCAAGAGGTTAATCGGTATATCAAGCGACACTTCCATCTCCACTCCCTTTTCGGATTCCAAATCAAGCTGTTTGCAATAAACATAAGGGTCGCCGTTGGAGTCACGGATTCCGGCGGTCAAAAGATATTGCCCGGGCGGAACCACCATCCAGCTCCCTTTCCTTTCAACTTCATCTTCCATCGGCAGCCAAAAGCCGGCGTCGAATTTGGAAAGCCGGAACTTTTCCCAGATATTGGCATCACGCACCCCTTTGTTTATCAGAACAATCTTGAATCCGGCAGGCTTAATATATTCCTTCTGCGAAGCCTCGTTGCGCTTGGTATTGCCGAAGTTTTTGGGGTCGTTCGGATAGAGCGGTATCCATTCCGTCCCGTTATGGAATTCCACCCAATCGGATTTCACCTGCACCGGTATGGCAAGCGTCCGCAGGATTGCCGCGGTCATGACCGCGATTGAATACGCCGGCCCGCCCCGGCTTTTGTATATCTCCATCGGCCTGGCCTGATAGGAGAAACGCTCGGTCCGCTCGTCCCTGACCTTTATATTCGCCGCCACCCAGTCGTTTACCGTCCGGGCGGTATCGGTTATCGTCTTCTGCATCATCGGGGAAAATATGTCATAGAGCTCCGCTCTCCAGATGCCGGGATGTATATATGTAAAAAGCGGGCTTAAGACATAGGATTGGAATAATTCATCGGAAACCGGATAAGGCGCCTTGGCGCGCGCCGTATTGGCGTAACTCACGTTTTCCAGGAGGAACCCCTTGGTCACCTCGAGCGTTTCAAGGTGGACCAGGTGCGCAATCAGCCAGCAAAGGTCCTCACGCATTTCCGGCTTGGCTTCTTTAATGGCGGAGGCAATCTCGCCCCAGTTGCCGCCGGCCTTTTTCAGGCGGTCTATCACCACCGCCCGGGTCGCGCTTATCGGAACTAATTTATCCAGCTCCGGGAATTTAGCCGGGTCGAATTCATCCGCGGTATAAATCTCTGCCGGCGCCTGGTATGCAGGCGTAAACGGGACTTTGTAGGTTATTTCCAGGTTCGGGTATCTTTCCTCCGGATTAAAGCTGGCGGCTGCCTCGGCTTCCGTGGGATAACGCAGGAAAACGAATCCGTCCGGCGCGCTGTTTTCGGAAAGCTTTACAATAAATTCAAGCTTCTTATCAGGTTCGGTTTTTATCACCTGCCACGCCCTAAGTTTATCTTTACCGGCGGAAAGGAAATACTCGCCGATTCCGGTGACAAAAGAGACCGTGCCGTCTTTATCCGTTTCCTGGCGCATAAAGGGCTTAAAGGCGCCCCAGTTATATACGGCCAAAGACACTCCGGTGCCGGAGGAGACCTTCTCTCCGGTCGGCGAAAGCACGGTGACCTTAAGCTCGCAGGTCTGTGAGTAATTCGGGGTGGAATTAATAATGCTATTGGTTTTGAAGGGCTCATTTATCGGGAATGCCCGGTAAATCGGTTCTGATTTAGTCGTGCCGAAGATAGCGGAGAAAATCGCCGGGGCGCGCTTGGTGGTATTCTCAAACCAGGGATGGAGGCTCGGCTCGCAGCCGCCCACCGGCCGCCAGACGCCGTCGACCCAGACTTCCACCCAAGCGTGGTTATTATCATTCACCGCCCACCAATTCGTCCAGGCGGAACGGCAGGGAATGCCGACCGACCTTGCCGCGGACATATAGACAATCATCATCTCTTCGCAACGGCCGTAGCCGGCTTTGAGGGTTTCTATCGGGCCCTGGTCGCGCGCCTCGGTCGGGACGAACCTGACCCTCTGCTTGCCGTCCGCTTTCGGGGCGCCCAGCCAGAGATTCACCTGATGCACCACATCGGACATCTTGGTAAGCCCGGAGACGACCGGGTCAAGTTGCTCGTAGAAATATCTGCGGTATGCCTCTATCGGCTCCTCGGCACAGCGGTAGGGAAGGACTCCATACATAAAAATCTCTTCGGGCATGCTTTTAAGCCAGGGATATTTGCCCTTTGCGAGGTAGGCGTATTTTATATGTTCCAGGAGCACTTCGGATTTGATGGAGGCCATATCCGGGAAGGACATGGTGGCGATGATGAAAGAGGCGCCTTTGCGTTCTTCCGGCTTGACGGCTTTGAGGACCTTGATTAATTCGTATTTATTATCACCCGCCATGGTAAAAGTCTTTAGCACGGCACCCTGGTATTCTATGGGAACGTACTCTTTTAACTCATCTTCCAGGGGTAGGGGTGGTATGTTGATAACAATTTCCTCATTGGATTTCTTACAGCAAGGAACGAGGAAGAGGCAGGCAACCAGAAGCGAGAGCATTTTCAATTTCATATTATTTTTCTCCTATGTTAACACGAAATCACGAAATGGGAAACAAAGCACGAAAGAACGCCTTGAGTTATGATAAATCGGCGTAAGGTTTCGTGTTTTCGTGCTTGTAATTTAGTGTTTTCGTGTCATCTCCTTTTACGAGTTAATTTACTCCCCCCTACCGGTGGAGTCAATCAAAATACGTCTCCACCTATTATCATTATTCAGGCGTTCCCGCAACGCGGCGAAGTGGGATAATTTACTATATTATTACCCCATCCCATATTTCCTGAAAATCAATATATGAGTTTGTATCTCAATACCAGCCCGTCCGATCAGGCGGGTAAGCGGCTTTCAGCCTGCCCCATACCTCCAAGCTAGCCCTTAAATGCAATGTATCAAGTTTGGCTCGTTGTACTAGCCATTCGGTACATCTAAACAAGCCGTTCGTTCCTTGGGATAAACTTTTCATCATTCAGAACAAGCCAGTCATCCTTGGACGTCTCTGGTATCCCCCGAATTCACACTCCACGACCAGATTTACACCTCTCCACTCTGGGCTTAATCATACACCGAATTACCGTTTAACCCCCTCCTCTTTTCGGCATCATTACCTCCTCTATTCTCGCACAATCACTCCGCGATACCCATGTGGGTGGGAGGCCCTACCATACCCTCCCCCGGGTAGTATGGGTGTCGACGGGCCTGCCTGAACAACAAAGTAGGGCTGTATTGTTTTAAATTGGAGGGTATCAAACAGACTTTTGCTCCCTACCCGATTCACATTCCGCCCCTTGATAGCGCCAGAGGCGTGGGACAACACAAACCACGTAACCGAGGATACCATACCCTCCCCCTCAATCACTTTTGCCCTTTGGGTTCAGGGAAAACCTCTGCCTGTGGCAGGCAGGATGAGTTTTAGGGAAGATAGATATCATTTAACAAATATAAGGTGGTCAAGGGATGTCTTAGTAATAGGAGAGACGATTAATTCCGCTCCAGTTTAAGGGGCGTTCCGGCCTTTTGGCGAAGCAAAGGATTTTACTTGACCTCCCCTGCCGCAATTTCTATAATGCCGGCATGACACCAAAAGCAATTCACACCGCATTACTTGGAATCATCCTTATCGCCCTGGGCTTTATCTGCCTCTCGGCGGATGATGACCTCGCCAAGGCATTCATCTCCAAAGGCGACGAGGCAATGAAGAAATCCGAACCGGCCCGCGCCCTCGAGTTCTACCAGAAAGCACTTAGGGAAAGCCCGGAGATGCCGGAAATCCATTTCAAGCTCGGCGAGGCATACTTGAAGTCAGGGGAAAAGATTAAAAGCCGCAAATCCTTCAATAAATGCATCTCCTTGATTGACCGGATAGAAAAACCGACCGGTCCCCAGAAAGACCTGAGAAAACGTGCGCAGCAAAGCCTGGATGCCCTGGATGCCTCCCGGAAAGAAGGCAAACAGATTGAGCAGGAATATATCAAGGAGCTTTTAAACTTCGCCAGGAAAGCCGTAAAGAAAGACAACTTGCTTGCCAAGGACGCCCTGGAAAGCATTTTACTCCTTGACCCGGAAAACGCCGAAGCAAAGAAGCTTTTGGAGGAGACGCTGAAAAACACGATTATCCCCCGCTGGAAAAGCCTGTTTGCCAATACATTGGACGGGTGGAGCCCGCAGGATCCGGCAAGCTGGCGGGTGGAAAAAGACCAAAACCTCTTTTGCGAAACCAGAAAAGCGCTTACTAATTTCAAAATGAAAGAGCAGTTTGAAGGCGATTTTAAGGTGTGCGCCGATTTTAAGATTGTTGAAGGGTTCCCTTCCAATTCCGGCCCGTATACGGCCGGCGTGATGCTGGGGCGCGAGGAGGGAAACGACGACGGGATGGAATATTCCATTGCCGTCATGGACGAAAGCGAACTGAAGCTGGTCAAGTTTAACATCGGCAAAAACGCGCAAACCGTGGCTTCGTGCAAGCTTCCGGAAAATTATAAAAAGAGCGACTGGAATAAATTATTAATCGAAGTGAAAGACATGAAATTAACGGTTTCTCTCAATGATAAAATGGCGCTTGAATATACGATGAAAGATAAACACGAATTCAAAGGAGCAGTCGGATTATGGGTGCAGTATTGCCACGCAGGCTTTACCAACATAAAGTATATAAAATAAGCGCGGCCGCTATCATGCTGGTCCTCGGCGTGCTTTTAGCCGCTATGGCCGATGATGAATCCGCCATGGTCTACCTTAAAAAGGCATCCGCGCAGGTAAAGAAAAAAGAATACACGGCGTCATTGGAAAATTTCAATAAAGCCATTGATGAGTCGCCGGAGATGCCGGAAATATATTTTGAGCGCGGTTCCATGTATTGGCAGATTAAGGAAATGTCCGAAGCCATGGCCGATTTCGACAAGGTGCTGTGGCTTTTAAACCTGAAAGCATCGCTCTCCAAGCCGCAGGAAGAAATGCGCAACAAGATAAGCGCTTACCAGGATGAATACAACAGGATGAAAGACGAGCTTTCCGCCATCCATAAAAAATACGCCGACAAGCTTTTGGAATTTACTGATAAGAACAAAAACAGCGCCGATTCTTATCTTTTCGATCTCCTGAAGCGTTTACAGGCAATTAACCCCGCCAATGACATGCTCAAGGCGGAAATACAAAAAATCAGGGAAGCGATGTCTTTCCAGGAAAAGAATATTATGACGCCGCTTTTTAACGGAACCGACCTAACCGGCTGGGAAGGCTCCAAAGCCGTATGGTCTGTCAAAAACGGCATCATCACCGGCGATTTACCGGATGCCGCCAATATGCTCAGCAACAGCACCAGGCTAAAGGGCGGTTTTTCCCTTTCGGTTGCGCAAAAACTGGAAACGAAACCGGCGGATGAAACAGAATATGTGTGCGGATTGAGTTTCGGGATACGGGATCTCTATAACTATTACAGCTGCACCTTCTTTAAAAACCGGTTGACGCTTATCCAATGCATAGGCGCCAAAGGGACCGTAAAAAACAATTTTCTGGTGGATAAGGCGCTACCGGACGGTGTAATTCAGGAGGAATGGAACTGCCTGATGATAAAAGTAGACGGGGATAAAATTTCCGGTTACCTGAACGACGAGCTTCAGTTTGAGATTGCTGTCCCGGCTGAGGCAAAATCACAATTCGACGGTATTACAGGATTGATGATCCAGAGTTGCCGGGCGTCCTTCAAGGATATCTTATACCTTTCGGAATAATCGTTTCACGTAAGCCTCAGATTACACGGGTTGTTTTTTGCGTGTCTCGCGGGATATCCGACGCGATTCTTTTATTCATTATGCGATAGAAAACAATTTTCTCTCGCTAAAACCAGCGCATCATTGGGGCGGATTCTGCGGCTCTGCCTGCATAATACTGCTTTTCCAGTTTTCCAGAAGCTGTTTCATCTGGACAACAAGATGGCTCTTTGGGAAATTCTTGATAAAGAGTTCCGCATCATTTACCGCGTTATACCAATCCTTCTTTTGCGCATAGGCATTCGCCCGGCTATAATAACCCTGCTCAAAATCCTTTTTTATCTTTATTGACTGCGTAAAATCGTTAATGGCGCTGTTTAAATCAGGCATCCTCATAAAAGCCTGTCCGCGCATAAGATAATATTCCGGCACCTGGATCTTGGAAAGAACAGCGCTATAATCGTTTATCGCCGAAACGAAATCACCTTTTTGCATATATATGCCGGCGCGGTTTAAATAAATATCATACGCATCAGGATTAATCCCTATTATTGTATTCAGACAATCAACTGCCGCATCTAAATCATTTTTTTCCATGTAGGCAAACGATTTATTTTGATACGCTTCTATATAGTCCGGTTTTATCTCCAACGCCTTGTTAAAATCAACAATCGCCTGGTCGTAATTATTATTAAAAAGCTCAATCGTCCCCTTGGCGAAATATCCCAAGTGGCTTGCCGGGTCAAGCTCCAGGACTTTTTCATAATCCTCAATTGCTTTTTTATTATCCTGTTTAAGCATATAATACATATTGGCTCTTTCGTAATATGCGTAGGCAAGCTTAGGGTTAATCGCAATTGCCTGGTTAAAAGCATCAAGAGAAGAATCTAATTCACCGATTTCCTTATAAATATATCCTATTTCCTGCCAGGCTTCCCCGAAAGACGGGTCAACATCAAGTGCTTCAAAAGCCGCACGGAGCTTGTCATCCGGAACATTCAGGCTTTTCACCCTGTCCAGGATACCTTTGGCTTTGGTGCGCAACAATTCCTTTTCATTTTGCTGATTTCTTATGAAATTGACGGCGTTTTCGCAATCTTGCAAAAGTTTATTCGCTCCGGCATTATCCGGGGAAAGAACCAGGATATTGTTGCAGATAATTTTAACTTCATCGTATTTACCCTGGTTTAAAAGTTCCGTCGCCTGGGCTATTTTATCCTTTATTTGGGCTATTCTTTTAAACTCGGAAACGGCCTGGCTCACAACCAGTGCCAGTAAAACTGTCACGGTGCTTAAAACGGCAATGGCGGCGATTTTATTCCTCCGTGATTTCCGGTATATTTTCTCAAAGAAGCCTATTGAACGCGCCGTAATCGGCTCGCCGGAAATATATCGCTTAAGGTCATCCGACAATTCCTGCGCCGTTTGGTACCGTTTGGAAGCTTCTTTTTCCATGCATTTGAAGCAGATCGTTTCAATATCCCGGTCAATATGCTTGCCCCACTTTGTCGGACGGGCCGGTTCCTTGTGGACCACTTTTTCTAGGATAAGATAAAGCTCCTTCCCGCTGAAAGGAGTTTGCCCGGTAAGCGCGTAATACATCGTCGCGCCCAGCGAAAAGATATCGCTCCTGGGGTCTATCTTATCCTTTTCCCCGCGCGCCTGTTCGGGCGACATATAATAAGGCGTCCCCATTATCGCCCCGCTTAAAGTGAGCGAAAACTCCATCGCGTCCTGCTCCTTGGCTAAGCCAAAATCCGTAAGATACGACTTGCCTTCTTTATCTATCAGGATATTAGAGGGTTTTATATCGCGGTGGATTAAGCCCTGGGTATGGGCGTAATAAAGCGCCGAGGCGATATCCCTAATAATTTTTGCCACTGTTTTCGGCTCCATCGGAGAAATGCCGTTTGCGATCGTGTGCTCGAGCGAGTTTCCCTCGATATACTCCATCGTAAAATAATACTGGTTATCAACCTGGTCCACATCGTAAATCTGGACGATATTGGGATGCTTTAATTTGGCGTTGTTTTGCGCTTCCCGCATAAAACGTGCGACGGCCGCTTCGCCTTTTATGCCTATCACCTTAACCGCCACTTTTCGTTTGAGGACGGAATCATACGCAAGGTAAACCACCCCCATCCCTCCGGTGCCCAGTTTTTTTTCTATCAGGTAGTTGCCGAATATTTTCCCGGCTTTTGCCAGCGGGTCATCGCTTGATTCTATTTGCTCTACCCACGGTCTGACCCACTTGTGCTGCTTAATACGCGGAAGCCTGTTCTGGTGCGTGTAGCGGAATTTAATCACCCTAGAACTGTTCCACCAAAGCAAAAACTCTCGTAACGATTTGAATTCCTGTAATTTTTTATCCGGTGCCATATAGAAAAAATATTAACAAATCAGACCTGCGTCCCTGCCAAATAACCGGTGCTCCAGGCAAACTGGAGATTATAGCCACCTGAAATGCCGTCTATATCCAAGACCTCACCTGCCAAGAAAACGCCTTTTGCCTTCAAAGATTCCATGGTGCGCGCGTTGACCTCGTCCAGCGCAACTCCTCCGGCTGTTACCATGGATTCGGCAAACGGCCTTGCCTTTTTCACCTTTATCACCCAAGCGGTAAGATTTTCCGAAAGGAGAATTAAATCTTTTTTGCTTACCTGGCAGACGGTTTTATCACCGTCTATTTTTAGCTCGCCAATCAATACCCGGCAAAGCTTTTTGGGCATCACCCCCAACAAGGAATTGAATAAAGTTTTCTGAGGATGCGCACTCCATCGTTCAACCAGAAATCGCCTCAGGCTTTCCGCATTATATCCCGGGAAGAAATTAACTGCAATAACAACTCCGGGCTTGTGATAATAATCAATTACCAAGCGGCTGATATCCAAGACCGCCGGACCGGAAATTCCATAATGGGTAAAAATAAGCTCGTCCGTTTTAGATGCAACGGTTTTAGTATTCTCTTTAATAAAAAGCTCGACTTCTGACTTGACGCCCTGGAGTTTGTGGAACCAAATCCCGTCTAACTCTAAAGGGACTAAAGCAGGGCGCGGCTCAATAATCCTATGCCCCAGTTTTTGCGCCAGAATAAAGCCGTCACCGGTTGAGCCTAACTGCGGATAGCTTTTACCGCCTGCGGCAATAACCGAGTATTTTGCCGTATAAACGGATTTAGCCGTCGTCACTTTCCAGTCGCCCCGGCTTGCCTCCAATCCGGTTACGCTTTCTCCCAAAATCATATTTATTTTCAGCCTATTAAGCTCTTCGGCAAGCAAATCCACAATCGTGCTCGCCTGATTGGTAACCGGAAAAACACGCCCTTTTTCCTCTGTTTTCAAGCAGACGCCGAGTTCTTCAAAGAAATCCATTGTTTGGGCGGATGAAAAACGGCTGAAGATATTATTCAACCCCTTGGTATTAGCTCCGTAATATTTAGCCGGGGAAATATCCGTATTGGTAAGATTGCACCGACCGTTTCCGGTCACCAGTATTTTACGCCCGATATTTTCATTTTTCTCGATAAGAAGTATATTCTGCCCGTTTTCCGAATGATTGCGCGCAGAGATTATCGCCGCCATTAAACCGGCTGCGCCGGCTCCGATAATAATCATCTGGAATTGTTTCATAACTAAGGTTTGCCGTCTGATTGATGTTTGCCGCGCCCGGCCTGTTCGAGGATAGTAATAATAAGGAGCATCAAGATAACCTGGAACAATACAAGCAACCCGCCCAAAAGTCCTTTGTTTTTATCGATGATATACAGCAATATAGCCGGCAAACCTGTGCCCAAGGTCAAAAGGTAGATAGTAAAAACCGCCGAGCGAACAGACAAGCCGAGATTGACCAAACGATGCGCGAGGTGATTCATATCTCCCTTGAAGATGGGCTTGCGATTCTTGAGGCGAATGATAATAACCATAATCGTATCAAAAACAGGGACTGCCACAACCAAAAGCGGAACAAAAAGGACATAGAACGTATATCCGCCATGCGCCTTATAAAAAGTAAAAATAATCGTAAGGACGGAAATCAAATACCCCAAGAGCAAACTGCCTGCATCACCCATGAATATGGATGCGGGGTTTGTATTAAAAACAAGGAATCCGAGTGTGGCGCCGAAGATTGCTGAAAGAAAACTGGCGATGAAATACTGGCCTGTCTGGAATGCGGCTATCCCGAAAATTAAGGATAAAACCGCGGTGACACCAGCGGATAATCCGTCCATATGGTCAAGAAGGTTCAATGAATTGGTAATCAGAATTATCCAGAATATGGTTATGGCATATGCAATATACTTGCCATATGGCTCAAATCCGGTGATTACCATACTGAAACGTATATCAAAAGCAACCAGGTAGACCGCCACGATCAACTGCCCCAGCAATTTCCATCTGGGCTTTAATCCCCAGATATCGTCAACCAACCCGACGAAGAAAATCATCATGGCGCCGACAAATATGATGCTCAGGCGGGAAATCATGCTCGAAACGCCGGGGAGATACTCATAGATAACAGGAGAAATCCAGGACGGCTGGTATATTTTTACCAGCGATGCCGAAAGTACGGCTAGAAAGATGGTAAAAAAGACGCCGATGAATATGGCTACTCCGCCGCCCAGCGGTATGGGGATCTGGTGGACCTTACGCTCGCCCGGTTCATCTACAAAACGTAAAACTTTAGCCAGGCGCTTTATCAACATCACGCTGAAAAGCGTCAGGACAAAAGCCGTGACCAAAGTAATAAGGCCGACAATTTCCATATATTTAAAGTATTGATGTTATCAATTATTTTCCGTGGGGTCAATTATTATGTATCTACAGGCTGATGTCGTAAAGGCGGTATTTTTTATAGACACGGGCGCCGAATGACTGGAGAGTACGGTTCATCAGGTCATTATCCTCAAGCACCCATGACAATTCGGCTTCCCTGTACCCCTTTGCCAGTCCGCGTTTAACTGTTTCCATATAAAAAATCACGTCTATACCGCGTTTCTGGTATTCAGGCACTACGCCCATGGTAATCAGGCGCAGGCGTTTAATCTTTTTGACTTTTGTATACCATACGAGCTTCATAATGCCAAGCGGGGAAAGTTTTCCGTTTAACTTCTTAAGAACCGGGGCGTAATCTGGTATTGCCATGGAAAAACCGGCCGGTTTCCCGTCAACCGTCGCGATGAATAAAAGTTCCGGATCCAGCAAGGTCTTAAAATCCTTTGCCATATAATCCATTTCCTCATCGGTCAATGGAATCGCACCCCAGTTATGCTGCCACGCCTTATTGTAAATCTCTTTAATGATATCTATCTCGCTCTTAAAGTTTTTCATATCCGGGTTACGGATGACGATTTCCTTACGCGACATGATGCGTTCGGCAATACGGGCGGATTTATCCGGCAGCTTAATGGATTCATCCACGTAATAAGCAAAAAGGTCCTTGGATTTAGCCAAGCCGTAATTAGCCAACAGTTTTTCGTAATAAGGCGGGTTATAAGGCATCATGACAACCGGCATTGAATCAAATCCTTCGACCAAAAGCCCCCATTGCTCGTTGGAGGAAAAGCTTGCCGGACCGCGCATCTTTTCCATCCCACGCGCTTTCAAATAATTCCCAGCCGCATCCAAAAGCGCTTTGCATATTTCCGATGAATCGACGGTCTCCAGGAACCCGAAAAACCCGGTTTTTTCTTTATGGTAATTAACATGATTATAATTAACGATGGCGGCAATACGCCCGACCGGATTATCCGCATTGTTCAGCGCCAGAAATAATTCCACTTCGGCATGCCTATGGAACGGGTGAATATCCCTATCAAACAACTTTTTTGCTTCGTCAATCAACGGCGGGACCCAGTAAGGATTGTCTTTATATACCGCCCAGGGCAGTTTGATAAAACGCTCCAGAGTTTTTTTATCTTTTACAGGAATAATATTGAAACCCGGCGCCATAATTTAAAAGTTATAATACATTGCCCTTATATGGTCAAGTTAATATTGACAGGTTTACAGGTTCTTGTATAATTACTCTTATATGAAATTCAAATATATTTTAACCGCCCTTTTGGTTTTAATGGCTCTTTCCGCCTGCCAGACAAGAGAACTTAATAAGCCGAGGAACAAAAATAAGGAATTAGGTTTTAAAGGCGCTTATAGTGAAGCTGAACTATCTCTTATGGTCGAACTGGATACTCTATTAAAACAATGGCAAAGCGCATTCGATTCCGTCCTAGTAGAGCAACAGCAAAAAACCGCCGAGGAGTTAAAACAAAAGGTAACTAATAACTTTTATTTTATCGCACGCATGATTCAAACAGACGACCTTGAAGTAAAACTGATTGCCAGCGGCGTTTTAGGATTCAGCGAGGATAAAAAAGCAGTCCCTTTGCTGATGGGAACTTTAGCAGATCAAAACGAACTAATCCGTACTAATACCCTTTTTGGAATCGGTTTTATCGGTGATAAAGAAACACCGGTTAACCCGATATTACAACTGTTGCTTAACGACCAATCAGCCGAAGTCAGAAGCGCCTCGGCATTTGCCATCGCCAGAATCATAGAAATAGGAAAGCCGCGTGGAACGACAGCATCTCTTATCAAGGCACTTGACGACCCGGATGCCTCTGTCCGCAAAGAAACTGTTCGTGCACTGGCTGTGGGGCAAAACTCTCAAGCAATAAACCCGCTTATTAATAAAGCCTTAGCCGACAAGGATACATTTGTGGTCGCCCATGCAATATTGGCATTGGCATCATTAAAAGCAACCGCGGCAATTGAGCCTTTGATTAATCTCTTGAAAAAAGATGATTCTTACATACAGGAAAACACCTTGAATTGTTTAGAATACATAACCGGTGCAAAAGCCGGAAAGGATTTTAAAAGCTGGCAGGAATGGTGGGAAAAGAATAAGTCATACTATAAAACGGAGACCCGTTAACCTACTTATTGGAATCTTCTTTATGCTCTTCGGTAATAATCTTTGGTTTAACCGTATCCTGAGGGGTTGAAACGATATACGGCTTGAGGATAAATATTATCTCGGTCTTATTTTTATCCTTTTGAATGCGTTTGAATAAATAACCTAAAAGGGGGATGTCCGATACGAAAGGAATTCCTCTTTCATACCAAATGTCCTCTTCCCTGACCAATCCGCCGATGGTAATTGTCTCGCCGTTTTTAATCTGGACAGCGGTCTGGGCTTTACGGGTGGCAAAATACGGCGTTTCCGAACCGGCAACGGTTATGTATCCTGAAAGCGTGGTGACTTCCGGGACAATTTGCAAGCTGATAATATTTCCGCTTGATACAAGCGGTGCAACTTCCAACTTGATTTCCGCGCGTTTATAAACAACCGATGCGGTAGCCGCTCCTCCGCCTGGATAAGTAACCTGCTGATAAGGGACTTCCTGGCCGGACGAGATAACCGCTTTTTCCCCGTTTGCCACCATGATGCGCGGGGAAGAAAGGATTTCTGCATCGCCTTTTTCTATCATTGACCGGAGCTTTATATCAAGGGTACCCCTGCGGCCGCTCGTATTAAAATGAATGGTGCTGCCCTGGAAACCGCCCGGTACACCGCCGCCCACTAACGACTGCAGATACGAACCGGGATGGAAGGTCAGGTCTGCCTCAAGCCCTGGAGTATGTTTCCATGAAGATTCCCAGCCCAGTTGAAAATCAGATTTTATTATCCGCTCAATCACCAAAGCTTCTATCATTATCTGCTGGGAAGGCATGTTGGAAATCTCCATAAGTTTTTCCATTTTGCACAGGCTCTCCCTGGTATCCGAAATAATCAGAAGATTCAATTTATCAGAATATTGAATACGCCCTTTAGGTGATTTCCACTGGTTCAGAAAATCCATGATTGCTTTGCCCCTGTCTGTCGCCATCTGGTAAAAACCAGAAACGATGTCATTATCTACCATCTCGCCGACTTTATTAATATTAGCGCACTCGACTTTTGGTTCTTCTTTTACCGGAGGAGTCTGTTTGGGCGACTCCTGGTTTGGCGGTGGTGTCGGATTAGGTTTAGGAGGCGGAGTTTGCTGCTTAGGCGGCTCCTGTTTAGGCGGAGTAGGAGCCGGTTCTGTTTTAGGCGGAGGATTTTCCTGCTTGGGTGGCAGCGCAGGGTTAGTTTTAGGAGGAGCTTCCTGTTTTGGTTGCGGTGTAGGCTTGGGCTCTTCTTTGGGTTTATCCTGTGCGCCGAGCAGTCCCGTAAATGCAAGCGATAAAACCAGTAAAACGGCTATTTTTATCCTAAATAGTTTCATGAAAATCAGACTTTATCATATCACTACCCCATAGTCAAGTAAAATATTATGCCTTATAACGTTATTCAAACCTTTCTCAAACACCCTTGCAAATTCCGAAAACTTTCGGGATAGTAATATCCTACGGCGGAATCTTTCCCGTCATATAACTCATATTACTTTCTTAATAGGAACTTTTTTCTTATTTAACTGAACCGGACGATGTCAAAAGGCTACTTCGTCTTAGCTGGGCGAAAGCCCACATCGCCGACCCGACCCGTAAGTGACCGACCGGCGTCGCCACGGATAGACACCCGCAATTCCGTGACGATGTCGTACCAACAGCCTCCGCGAACGGCTTTGAAATTCCCGCTCGCCGGCCCTTGCGGATTGTCCTTAGGGCTATTTTTGTAATAGGTCTCATCATACCAATCAGCGCAATACTCCCAGACATTACCGGCAGTGTCATATAGCCCGAACCCGTTCGGATTTTTCTGTCCGACTGGATGGGTGGTATTTTTTGAATTATCCTGATACCAAGCATAATCGCCGGCTTGTTTCACGTCATCACCCCAGTAGAATTTAGTAGTTGTCTTGCCGCGGGCGGCATATTCCCACTCCGACTCGGTTGGTAATCTTAATCCCGCTTTCTTACAAAATTCCTGGCAGTCATCCCAGGAAACCGTTTCTACCGGGTTGTTCTCGCTCCCGACATCCTTCGCCTCTTCGCTCTGCCGCGCCTTCTTGAAAGACGCCGGGTTATTTCCCATAATTTTCTGCCAAACGCTTTGCGTCACTTCATACTTAGCGATGAAGAAATCACTGACGGTTACCTCGTGAACCGGCTTTTCGTAATTAAAGCCGTCGTTTATTCCCATCTTAAAAGTTCCGCCCGGAATCAGGACAAAGACCAGACCGGTGCCTCCGTGCCGGTATTCTTTATAACCTTGCGGATTAATGTTGATAAAGGTCATCAAGTTAAAACTGATTGTTTTGATAATCCATTCCACCCGCATCCGGACCTCCGGTTCTTGGGTTTCCTTGAGGGTTTGCTTCAAGAGCTCCAGAGCCGGTTCGCCGATTTTAGTTAATTCTTCTTTTGCCTTTTCCCTGGTTTCCCAGTCGTCCGATTTTAGTTAATTCTTCTTTTGCCTTTTCCCTGGTTTCCCAGTCGTCTGAACCTAAAAGAATGATTAGCTCTCCCTGATGAGCTGCAGTATACTCTCGGATGTCGGGCAGTTGGTTTTCAGTTTCCAGCTTATCGACTCTAACTTCCGGCTTCACCGTTCCTCCACACCCGATTAATATCACCATAGAGATACTAAGCACACATAGAAGCCCGAAGGTTATTAGTACACGTAAAACCACACTCCCTTCTAAAGGTGACCCTTCCATTATTTAACGTCTTTCAGCTTGAGTTGATATGCCTCAAGAACTTTTTTCTGAATCAGTTCACGGCATTGGTCATTAATCGGATAAGCAATATCCTCATAGGTTTTCATATGGATGGAATTATCTAATTTATACATCATTCTGGCACCGCAGGTAGCGCAAAAAAATGCTTTTACGAAGTTCTTTGCATGGCATTTATGGCACCTGGCGCTTACCGGTAAGCTGGGCATGCCGACAAACATTCCATTTGCGTCTTCAATTACCTGGAAATCGTGGACGACAAAGGCATTATCAATAACGATACCACACAAAGCGCGCACCTTACCAGCTTTCCCGCCGACCAGCTTGACATTAACATCAGAAATTTCTATCATCGTACTTTAGGCAGCCACTCTGGTATTTAACCAGATTACTCTATTCAAACGGGATTGTCAATGTTTTTTGCCTGGGCGGATACCAAGCCGGATGCCCTATAAGTAGTAAGTAGCAGGTAGATGAGGAATCTTGTTTTTCCCTCGCTACTCGTTACTATCCTACACCTGCCTCTACCGCCTATAATTATTCAGTCATCCCGGCGTAAGCCGGGACCACCGACAGTGTCGGGATAGTTCATACCTGTGATACCTTCACCGA
Organism: Planctomycetota bacterium; assembly: GCA_016207825.1. Classification (NCBI taxonomy): domain Bacteria; kingdom Pseudomonadati; phylum Planctomycetota; species Planctomycetota bacterium. The sequence goes on from JACQZI010000023.1 coordinate 88,543, forward strand.
CACCATTTCACCTAATACAGAGTCGTTAATGATATCCAGATGCGAGCCGCCGCCCGGACTAAAAGAGACCAAGCCCAAGCCGGGGTCAATAAACATCTGGGCAACCATATTAAGCCTGGCATTAAGGACTGCCAGGATTGCCGGGTCAAGTTCTGCCTGCTGGGCAACGATTAGCGCAAAGGTCAGGTTTTGGGTCAGCGCCGAGACGAGCGTATTGGCTAAGCCTGGCTGGCAGATATTAAAGGGAGAGCCGGAGACGACTATATCCGTCCCAGACCTGATAGAGCCGACCGCTTTCTTATGCTTGGTCAGCCAGTAAGCGGCGATGACGGACGCGCCGATGCCTTCCAGGCGGGTGCCGGTGGCGCGCAAGGCGCTTTTGGATGCGCCTGCACCCCAGAGATTCTTTGCCGCGGCAACGGCTTCTTTAAAACGTTTCGCCTCGACGCCGTCCACGGTCGCGAACATGAAATCAAGTTTCTGGCTCCAGTTGGTAAAGGCGGTTCGTAGTTTTTGGCGCTGGGCATTATAAACCATGGTCTGGGTCTTGCCTTTGCGCGTGGTCGTGATGCCGGTGATGATTTCCTGGTAACCGACGGATGACGGGTCGGCGATTTTATCCGCGAAGGACTGCTCGGTCGGGACGGCGAGTTTGCGCTTGGCGTTTACCTGGGGAGCGACCAGCCCGAGCACTTGCGCCCATTGGTCGGACGACCTCAAAGGCGCCGAGAAATACGGAAATCCCAGTTTGACATGGAACTTTATTATGTCCGGTGTCATATCTCAAACTCCTCTCTGCCACTAAGGCACTAACCCGCCCGAACGACTGTTCAGTCGGGCGGGGACACAAAGAATTAAATCCTTGGTTTTTCCTCTTCGTGTCCCGCCTAGGCGAGATATCTTAGTGGCTAATTATCTTTATGGCGGAACACCGATAGCAGTAGCGTTTTCGAATTCAAGATAACTGCTATCCACTATCTTCACTCCGGCACGCTGACCACCTCCGATATCATTGGCCAGTTTATACACGATGTAATAGGTCTTAGAGGTGGTCGTCACTTGCCAGCGTTTCATGTTGAGGTAACACGTGCCGTTGGCGAAATTGCCTTTAGAGATAAGGATATCACCGACATCCCAGAAACCGTTGTTATTATTTTCGCACCAGACCTGGACTTCGATTTTAGAATCCGGGCAGGCGCTGTTAGAAGAATATGCCTTTAAGCCTTTATCAATACGAAAGCGCTTCCAGCGGGCAGTGCCATCAAAGGTTTTCATTTCAAACTTGACATGCGCTATTGATTGGCCCATTTGAATAGAATTCCCATTGATAATATCAGACCAGTTGGTGGTGGAGACAGCCATCCCTGTCGCATATTCCAAGCCCCAATTAGATAGAGTCGGTGTTTTAGTAGAATCGGATGTGGAAAAATTTGCTCTAATCTTTATACCGCTAATGTTTGTAAATATTTCCGGATAAGTTGCTTTAAGATCAGTTCCTGCCGGAACATTAGCTACTAAAAGAGAACCATTGGATGAACTTAGAACATCCACGGTTAATATGGTATTCGTCGGTGTAGTCTTAGTAAAGGTTAAGACCCCCCAGTAAATAATACCAGTTGGTGTAATTGCAGGTGAGATATAAGCGCCCGGAGTAAGATATGGAATTACCCCGCCGAAATAATTCGGGGTAGGAGCTGTTCCTGAAAAAGAATAATACTTTGTATAAATTCTTCCCCCTCCGCCAGCGCCGCCTTCATTGTCAAACCCACCACTTCCTCCATTCCCACCATTCGCCGTAATACTACCAGAATTATTTGCGATGTTGGCAAAAAGAATAATTGAACCACCAGCGCCACCACCACCTCCTCCACTTCTTGCATTGTTTATAGTTGTTCCATTACTTCCGTTACTACCACCTGCTGTAATAGAAGCTCCAGAAGACATATTGATTGTCGTAGCAGAAATAAAAACTATTCCGCCTCCATTACCACCTGAAGCACCTGTAGGCTGATCATTAGAAGTTCGTGCACCACCACCTGCTCCTCCTCCCCCGCCTAAATATGCTCGTTGATTAAGAGTGCCTGACCCGGCACCATCTGCGGTGCGTCCATCATTTCCACCACCACCACCTCCTCCAGCACAAGTAGAACCGACGATCGAAAAACCACCTGTTCCACCCGTAGATACTGAGCCTCCGCCTCCATCACCACGTCCCCCTCCTCCTGTTCCGGGAGAGCCATTGCCCCCACCCCCGCCGCCTCCTCCGGCAGTGCCAACTGTTGCATGATAAGAACCACCACCACCACCGCCACCTAAACCAATATTACCGGCACCACCGGTTCGAGCAGTAATTCCATCTCCACCAGCACCTCCCCCGCCGCCTTGACCTGAATTACCATTAGTATCATATCTCCCACCGGTAGCACCAATTCCATTATAGGTTACACCACCCGGAGCGTTTTGACTATAAGTCGTTCCCCCGGCACCACCAGTAAACCCTTTCCCGGAAACAGTAACACCATTAGCAACATTTACCGTAACGGTTCCGCTTACCCGGAATGCCACAACGCCACCTTTACCGTTTATCCCCTCATAAGCAGAACAGGTAAATGAACCACCGGAATTAATTGTAACATTAGTATAGTTAGGAACTCTTTGAACCATAATTTTCTGAGCTGCGCCATTATAGGCGTTAGTAAAATTAACATCCACGGTGATTGAGTTTGAGGCAACTACTGAAACTTTCTTGAATTCATATAAGCCGACATTAGCATAATCACCCGAAGCTCCTTTAAGGTTAATAATAATAATTTCATCTCCGACGGCAAACCCATCTGGAACGTCCACCTCTGACGATATAACTTTCTGTCCTGACGCAACATTTTGATCGACCTGCCAGTTAACTCCATCAGGTTCTCCCGGGGTCCGGCCAGTAGCAATAGTATCTGAATTAATATTTTTGGCCGTAGAAATCGTTATTGCGCCATCAGCACCAGTGCCGGTATTAATAGATTCGCTTCGCTTGAGAGTTACATCTGCCGCGCCTGTGGTGGTGACGGTATCAGTAAAAATCCCATCGGTAAAGGTTGTTTGGGACCAGGAATCAGCATGGACAAAATCCCAATGGCCAATGAGCAATGACCAAACAATGACCCCGCCAATGGCGAGGCTCGCCCGAATGGGCAGCAATAACCAAATCCCAATGACCGATTTCCTGATTTTCATATAATTTTCATCCTCCTTTGCGCCCCGCCTTTGGCGAGGCTCGCCTTCGGCGGCTTAGCGGTTAATAGCTGTATTTAATGTATAGCAAATATCGTGCCAACGAAACGGGAAGTTTTTGAGAATTTTAATAATTTCTTACTGGTTAAAAATCAAGTAGATATAATGTTCGCCTATATAAATCAGTTCGTGATTTTATTTGAGGTGACAACTCAGTTGCCACTTAAGATGATTTCGTGTTACCGTTTGGTAACATCGGCTGGTTTAATGCTGTCGTGTTTTAGTTTCTTACGCAGGCCAAAGCGGGTTAATCCCAATTGCCGGGCGGTTTGAGTGATATTGCCCTGATATTTTTGAAGGGCGGTAATAATGGCGTTTCGTTCTATTTCTTTCAGACTTAAACCGTCTTGCCCCATAGTGGTGCTTGGGGTGGAAGACAAATAATTACGAATGATTTCCGAGAGCATTATTTCTGTAATGGTTTTAGCATCAGGATACAAAGCACAGATGCGTTTTATCTCGTTTTCTAGTTCGCGGATATTGCCGGGCCAGGGGTAGGCGGTGAAAAGCGCTAACGCGCTGGGGGATATGTCAGCCCCGACGTTCGTCGGGACTTCGCTTCGCTCCGGAATTTCCTTACGGGAAGAGAAGCTTTTCTTCCATAACCCGCAGGAGCTTCTGTTGCATAGACGGGGACATATTGGCAACCTCATCTATAAAAAGCGTTCCATCTGATGCAAGTTCAATATAACCTTTTTTATCTTCTACGGCACCGGTAAACGAGCCTTTGGTATGGCCGAATAAACTACTTTCAATAAGCGTTTCCGGAAGAACTCCGCAATTGAACGGGAAATAGATTTTGTCTGCGCGCAGGCTGTTAGTATGTATGGCATTGGCAATAAGTTCCTTGCCTGTTCCGGTTTCACCCTGGATCAGAATCGGTAAATCAGTCGGGGCAACCTTTTCTATGAGTTGATAAACCTCTTGCATCGGAACGGATTTGCCAACAATATGTTTATAATTAGAAGTTTTAATATGCTGATTAAGTGTATCAGCAAGAATAGCTGGAGAAAGGGTTGATTCCTTCGTTGCAGATTGTATTTGCCGGAAGAGCTTTTCAAATTCACGTGTTTTTTCATAGAGCCAAACGCTGTCGAGTTTGTTTATAATCAGCTTTATTCGTTTTTCAATCATCTCTGCTTTATGGGACATATTTTTAAGAGAATAACATTTGCTCAAAAGCAAACCGGATTCGCAAATCAGTTCATTAAGTTTTAAACGGCGGGCATCATCAAAAATATTATTTAATGCTGGGATAGCTAAATCTAACCGTTTTTCCAAGAGGTTAATAATGGCAAGATTGATTCTTCCCGTAATTAGCCCTTGTTGAAAATTTAATTCCTTGCTAAGTTTGACGCATTCTTGAAAAGATTGGGTCGCCATGTTATACTCTTTTAATACAACTTGATACTCTCCCTTAAGATGATAATAATCTATGCGGGCAAGCTTGTTAGATTGGAAAAGGTTAGGTAAAGAAAGTTTTGCATCTATGATTTCACGAACTTTTTCTAAGTCATTCTTCTGCAAATAGCACCAAGCTAATCCAATATATGTTGCCGGATACATTTTATCAGATAAAAGAGACTTGTTGCCAGGTTTTTGATAGTATTGTTCTACTTTTTGTAATTGATTTAAAGCCTGAGAGATATTTCTCATTTCCAGGAAGTTATTGCCTATTAGTAAAGAAGTAAAAGCAATGTCTATTGGCTCAAAATGATGTTTTAAGGCTATCAAATAAGCTTTGTAAAAAACATCAATAGAACGAGAATATTCTGCCAGATGGTAATAAACGAGACCTGATAAACGGTACAACATATATTCTTCAAAGGGAGTGTAATGAAAAGACGAGAGTTTTTTAGCACTAATTTTGCTGAGTCGTTTTGCATGGGCCCAATCTTGTTTATTCAAAGCAGACTTGATTTGTTCCAGATAACCGGATAGCGATTGGCGTTTTGTCATGGTTCCATTTATACAAAAAGAAGGAGCGGTTGTCAAGACCTTTACCCCGTTAGAGGTGATGCTTTCTCGCTAAATAAAACAGGGGGTAGCTTTATGTCAAGCATTATTTATACCTCTAACGGGGCGAGCAGATTTTATCTAACTATTGTTTACCATCAAAACAACTTTTAATAATAATGCTTCATTTTTCTCCTAAACCAAAACTCCAGCAAATTTCTAACGGGTCAAGTTCAACCCCGCATTTAATTCACTAAATCCTTTTGTCTTGACCCAATTACGCTCCTCTGATAAAATAATTTCTATGCTACATGCCAAGATGAATACTTTAAACAATCCTGCGGAAATCGTTTATCCGGGCGGGAAGCTTTCCTTAAAACGCACCCTTATTATGGGCATCTTGAATATCACCCCGGATTCTTTTTCCGACGGAGGCAGGTTCCTCGATTGCCACCAGGCCGTTAAGCAGGCACTCCGCATGCTTGATGACGGAGCGGATATCATTGATATCGGCGGCGAATCCACCCGGCCCGGCGCAGACCCCGTCCCCTTAGAGACCGAACTTGAACGGGTGCTCCCGGTGATAGAATCAATCTTGAAGAAACGCCCGGAGGCGGTCATCTCCATAGATACCTATAAATCCGCCGTGGCCAGAAAGGCAATCGAATCCGGCGCCCGGATGGTGAATGATATCTCGGGACTCGGCTTTGACCCGGAAATGAAAAACGTCGTGCGGGATAAGCATGTGCCGGTCATCATCATGCATATCAAAGGGACTCCGCGCGATATGCAGAAAAATCCGCATTACGACAACCTGATAACGGAACTAATCGCTTATTTCAGGAAGAGGATAACCGAGGCCTTGAAAAGAGGCATAGAGAAAAGTCAGATTATTATTGACCCGGGCATAGGATTTGGTAAAAGATTAGAGGATAATTACGAGATACTAAACCGGCTGGATGAGTTCACGGCGCTGGGTTTTCCGGTGCTGGTGGGCCCTTCCAGGAAATCGTTTATCGGCCGGGAACTGAATCTCCCGCCGGAGGAAAGGATATTCGGGACCGCCGCGGCGGTATCAATCGCCGTCTGGAAGGGAGCCAATATCCTCCGCGTTCATGATGTTAAGGAAATGGTTGAGGTGATAAGGATTGTTGAAAGAATAAAATCCCGCTCCATCCCGCCCTTATAGGACTTCCGTTGGTCGCAAGGCGGGATTTCGAGCATGCTCCCTTAAAGGGGGACGTAAACTATGTCTTATATAAAACCGGCGATTGAAATAGGCATCCTGTTTTTCATGTTCTACATGGTGCTTTTGAGCATGCGCGGGACGCGCGGCGCAGGAATGCTTAAGGGACTCTTCTTTATTTTCATGATAACCTTTTTGGTCGCCGTGACGGTCAGTAAAATATTCGAACTGGAAGTGGTGTTATATATCCTTCAGAACTGGCTGCCCACCATCGCGATATTTACTCTCATCGTCATTTTCCACCCGGAATTGCGTAACGCCCTTTTAAAGCTTGGCCAGACCAAGCTTTTTTATTCTTTCTTCAAGCATAAATCCATGGTTTTGGAGGAAGTGATTGACGCGGCGATAAAGCTTTCCCGCTCCAAGACCGGGATGCTCGTGGCGATAGAGCGCGATATCGGCTTAAAGAACTATATCGAAGGCGGGGTCAAGATAGATTCGGAAGTGACGAGCGAGCTTTTGCAGACGATATTTTTCCCCAAGACCGCCCTCCACGACGGCGCGGTCATCATAAAAGAGGAACGCATTGCCGCGGCCGGATGTCTCTTTCCCCTGACCGATAACATGGAGCTTTCCAAGACGGTCGGCACGCGCCACCGAGCCGGTATCGGCATTACCGAAGAAAGCGACGCCATCGTCGTCATCGTCTCCGAAGAAACCGGCACGATTTCCGTGGCATTGAACGGAAAACTCACTTCAGACCTGGACAAGGACTCGCTGAGAAAGCTTTTAGAAAGCCTTTACCTTAAACCGGCGCAGGCGCAAATCCAGGCAAAACCAACAGAGATAAAAGAAGCGACGAAAACAGAAGGCACGAAATGAAAGAACAACTGCCTAAATTGATAAAATGGATTGCCAACTTGTTTACCGATAATTTCGGGACCAAGATGATGGCGTTATTACTTGCCATCGGCATCTGGGTATATGTCAACCGGTTATACACCGAACCGCCCAAGCCCGTCATGGCACAGCTTAAGCTGATTGTCCCCAGCGGGATGGTCGGCTACGCGGAGGATGCGGATGACGGCAAGCCGGTCAGTTCTATCGAAATCACCCTGGAAGGCCCGAGGGGAATCCTTTCCGAAATCACGGACGATATCACCTGCCGCCACCGGGTGGCGCCGACCATGGATGACAATATTCCACAGGTGGAAGATATCAAGGAATCCGATTTTAACCTGCCTTCCGGAGTCATGGTGAAGAAGATGAAACCGGCAAAAATCCGGGTGTGGCTGATGAAAGAAATGGAAAAATATATAATAATAGATACGGACAACTGCTGGTCAGGGAAACCTTCATCCGGCTACCGCGTCTCTGAAGTGTGGGCGGAACCCGCGGAAATAATGGTGCGCGGACCCAAGAGCGTCCTGGAAACGAAGTCATCCATTGGGTGCATCCCGGTGGATGTTTCCGGCGCCACGGCTTCTTTCGAGCGCGAAGGCAGGATACAGCCGACCATAGAAAACAAGCCCGTCGTTGCCAGCCAGAATTTCAAGCTTGTCATAACCATCGCCGAAGAGTTGAAAGAAACCGTGCTGAAAACGGATATCAATATCGTCCTGCCGCAGGATTTCGCTTACAAGGTCAAGGTCAAGCCTAAGCAAGCGGAAGTACGCCTTAAAGGGCCTCCGGAAAGCATTAGGCTTTTAAAGCCGACTCATTTTAACGTGTTCGTAAATATTAACACTATCTACGAGAACATCGCTGATTTGGTCCCGGGCAGGAGCTATCCGGGAGTCAGCCTCGAATTCCAGCTTACCGATAAGGCGCCCAAAGGCATCATCTTAGCCGAGCCTTTGAAATCGGTCACGGTTGATATAACGGAATAATTATGCATCAGCGAATCTTCGGGACGGACGGCATCAGGGATGTCGCCAATACAAACTTCCTCACCGCGGAAAACGTCCTTAAGCTCGGTAAAATTCTCGGGTACCTGCTTAAAAACAAGGCATCTATATTCCATACCCACCGGGTGCCCGCAATGGCCGGGCATGTCAAGCACGGCAAAGCGAATGGCCGGCATTCCGTATTAATCGGGCGCGACACGCGTATCTCCGGCCCGATGATAGAAAACGCGCTTGCCTCAGGGTTATGCTCCCAGGGAATTGACGTCATACAGGCGGGCGTCATTTCTACTCCGGCACTCGCTTACCTTACCCGGAAAAAGGAATCTGTCTTGGGAATAATCATTTCCGCCTCGCACAACCAGTGCGAAAGCAACGGGATAAAAATATTTTCATCCGAAGGCATTAAGATACCTGATAAAGCTGAAATCCTGATAGAAAAATATCTACTTGATAAACTGCGCGCAAAGTTTACATCTAAACAAACCGGGCGGCTCATAAACGCGCCGGAAAGCGCCATGGAATATGTCGGCGATATCGTAAACGGCGGCATCGGCCTTAAGGGCTTACGGATTGCGGTGGATTGCGCCAACGGGGCAACCTCGCTCATCGCGCCGGAGATTTTCGGGAAGCTGGGCGCCAAAGTCATCCCGGTAAACAACTGCCCAAACGGGACTAATATCAACCGTTGCTGCGGTTCTCTTTATCCGGAGGCAATCAGCCGCGCGGTAAAGCGCTACAAAGCCGATATCGGCTTTTCCTTCGATGGGGACGGCGACCGCCTTATCGTTTCCGATGAAAAAGGCGCCATCATTGACGGCGATTATATGCTGGTAATGCTCGCGAAATACCTGAAAAAGAAACGGATGCTCCGCAAGAACATGGTTGTGACCACGGTTATGGCAAATACCGGATTGGAAGTGGCTTTGAAAAAGGAAGGAATCAATATCATCCGCACCCCGGTAGGCGACCGGAACGTGGCGGACGTAATGTTCAAGAACGGTTATATCATAGGCGGGGAACAATCCGGGCACATCATACTCTTGCACCGTTCGGTCACCGGAGACGGCATTATCACGGCGCTGGAATTATTGCGCGTAATGAAAACGGAAGGAAAGTCGCTTTCGCGGCTGTCAAAATGCATGGCAAAATATCCGCAGGTCCTGATTAACCTCAAGGTAAAAACCAAGCCGGAATTGACATCGCTCAAAGGATATGATAGAATATTAAGCCAAACCAGGGGGCTTTTGGACGGGATGCACCAGATAGTGATAAGGTATTCCGGAACCGAACCGCTCCTGAGGATTATGATAGAAGCCCAAGATAAAAAGGCAATTGAATCAGCGGGAAAAAAGCTTGTTGGATTTTTTAGAGAACATCTTAAAATAATGGAGTAATTATATGAAATTAGGAGTAAATATTGACCACGTTGCGACAGTCAGGCAGGCACGGCGCGGAAAAGAACCCGAACCGGTAACTGCAGCCGGAATAGCGGAGCTGGGCGGTGCGGATAGCATTGTCTGTCATTTGCGGGAAGACCGGCGCCATATCCAAGACCGCGATTTAAGACTATTAAAAGAAGTTATCGCAACCAGGTTAAACCTGGAGATGGCACTTTCCGACGAGATAGCAGATATAGCACTCCAGATAAAACCCCACCAGGTAACTTTTGTCCCGGAACGACGGCAGGAAATAACCACCGAAGGGGGGCTGGATATCATCAAGGAAAAAAAGCGCGTGCAGGAATTCACCAAGAAATTCCAGAAAGCCGGAACTACAGTATCGGTTTTCATAGACCCAAGCCGGGAACAACTTCAGATAGCAAAGATTATCGGGGTAAATACGGTGGAGCTCCATACCGGCGAATACGCCAATACATATTCCCTGGACAATGAAACTGAACAGCAACGGGTGGCTTATCATAAATTAGCCGAAGCGGCTGTAATGGCGCGCAACATGCGCTTGAATGTGGCGGCCGGACACGGGCTTAATTATCAGAACGTCAAACCGATTGCCCGCATCATGGAAATAGAAGAGCTGAATATCGGGCATAGCATCATCAGCCGGGCGGTTTTCTGCGGCATAGAACAGGCGGTCAGGGAAATGAAGGAATTAATCCAGAAGAAATAAACCCGCGGTTCGGTTGCCCTCTTTTATCATTTCTAATTTTCTTGTGGTTAGGACTATAGCCCTATACCACTGCCCCGCTCCGTTTCACTTCGGGGATTAACAGGAAATCCCTCCCCGCAAAGCGGGGAGGGAAAAATCACATCACCCTCGTCGGGTATACGTTGCTACTATAAAATTAACAGGTAATGATTTTCTTGTTTTATCCCGTCCTATATTATATGATAGGCAAAAATACCTATTAGAAACAAGATGCTATTATGAAATTCACATATAACTGGCTCAAAGAATTCTGCGATTTTAAGCTGAATCCGGACGAGCTGGCGGATTTATTGACCAACCATGGCTTAAAGATTGAAAGCTACGCCACATTCCAAGATTCCCAATTATCGGGCGTCCCCGCAGCGCAGCGGAGCGGGATGAATGCGGACATGATCTATGAGCTGGAAATAACGGCCAACCGTGCGGATTGCCTTTCCATCGTGGGGATTGCCAGGGAAGTGGCGCTTCTTACCGGGACGCACCTGAAACCCTTAAGGATAAAGGAGGAAAAGAAAAACGGCAAAGGAAACTTTATCCGGACCGATGACCCGGCGCTCTGCCCGCTTTATATCGGGCGAATCATCAAGGGTATCAGGGTCGGCTCTTCTCCTGAATGGATGAGAAAACGGCTGGAAGCTATCGGTATAAGACCGGTCAATAATATCGTAGATATCACCAATTACGTCCTATACGAAACTGGACAGCCCCTGCACGCCTTCGATTTAAACAAACTCGCCGGCAAAGAGATTATCGTGCGCAAGGCCAAAGCAGGCGAGAAAATCAAGGCTATAGATGACAAAGAATACTCCCTTTCCCCGGAGATGCTGGTCATTGCCGATAGTTCCGTGCCGGTCGCCATTGCCGGGGTGATGGGCGGGAAAGCAACGGAAATATCTTACGGCACAACAGACCTATTGCTGGAAAGCGCGGCTTTCAACCCGGCAAACGTGAGAAAAACCAGCCGGCAGTTAAAGCTTGCCTCGGATTCTTCCTACCGTTTTGAACGGGGAATAAACCCCTTTGGAACCGAAGAGGCGTCTTTGAGGGCGACGGCGCTTATAAAGGAATTCGTCGGCGGAAGCGTCACTGGATGCCAGGAAGTTAATCATCTTAACCAATCTCCGAAAAAGATTTCACTCAGACTTTCACGGGCGGAAGATATCCTGGGCGTAATCATAGACAAGGAAGAAATCAAACGAATCCTCAAAGGCCTTGGATTTATCATAAAAAAAGAATTTAAGGGCGCGATAGAAATGATTTCACCGGCATACCGCCTGGATATAGAAAAAGAGGTAGATATCATCGAGGAACTTGTCCGGGTAATCGGCTATGACAAAATTCCGGTCGAACTCCCGCAAAGCACCGGCGAATTAAAGGCCGTCAATAAATCAGACATAATAAGCGCGCAACTTAAGCCTCTTCTTGCCGGGGGCGGATTTAATGAAATACTGACCAACAGCTTTCTGGAAGAAAAATACCAGGAAGACTTCCCTCTCTGGACGGATAAGAAACCGCTGGGTCTTTTGAACCCGGACGGCGTGGAAGACCGCTTTTTAAGGAAAAGCCTCCTGCCCAGCTTATTGATGGCGCAAAAGACAAGCCAAGGCTACAACGATGAAGGAGACAGTTTTAGTTCATTTGAAATAGCATCATGTTATTATCCGGAAAACGATAAGCCGGGCGAAAAGCACGTCCTTTCCCTGCTTGATACAAGGAGCTTTTATTCGCTGAAAGGAATGATTGCCAAGATATGCGCCGAGTTTAAGCTGGACAGTAAGATAAAGATAGTCCCTGCCCAAGCCGACTGTTTCGGAGAGGGAAAAAGCTTTAAGATATTATTGAATGACCAGTCTTTGGGATGGGCCGGCGAATTAAGCGATAAGTTAATGGATAAATACGAGCTCAGAAAAAAACCGGTGCTGGCCGAATTGGATTTCGACCTCTTTGTTAAAAACGCCGCCCTAGCAAAGGTGTTTTCCGAATTCTCCCGTTTTCCGGCAATCAAACGGGACCTAGCAATGATTTTTGACCGTACGGCATTATGGGAAAAGATTGAAGAGGCAGTCAGGCAAGTTGCTCCGGAATTTCTGGAGAAGATAAAATTCTTCGATTTATACGAAGGAAAAAATATTCCTCCCGGGAAGAAAAGCCTAGCTTTTTCCCTGGTTTTCCGGTCTGATAAAAGGACTCTGACTAATAGCGAAGTCGACGAGGCGGTGAATAAAATAGTTAAACATATCGGAACTAAATTCGGCGCCTCTTTAAGAGAAGCATAGAGATTATTATGATTACTTTGGGTATCATCGGGGCCGGAGACTGGGGAAAGAATCTCGTCCGTAATTTCCATTCGCTGCCCGAATGCCGGATCAAATGGTGCGCGGATTTGGATAAAAAAAGGCTTGACTATATAAAAAGCACCTATAAAGATATCCAGGTAACAAACGACCCGGAAAACATTTTCAAGGACAAAGAAATCCAGGCCGTGGTTATTTCATCATCCGCCGTAACGCATTATCCGCTGGCGATAGCAAGCCTGACGGCCGGCAAGCATACTTACGTGGAAAAGCCGCTGGCCCTAAAAGCCCGTGAAGCGGAAGAGATGACCAAATTAAGCCATAACACCAAGCGAATTCTTATGGTCGGGCATCTCCTGAAATACCACCCGGCAGTAACTAAGATGAAAGAAATAATAGATGCGGGAGAACTGGGCACGCTTTATTATATATATTCCCAACGAGTTAACCTGGGCAAAGTTCGTGCTGATGAAAACGCGATGTGGTCATTCGCACCGCATGATATTTCCGTTATTTTATACCTGCTGGGTGCCAACCCGGTCAGCGTGACGGCGCGGGGTGAATCTTATCTGCAGAAGAATATCGATGACGTAGTTTTTGTCAATATGGAATTCCCGGGAACGCAGATGGCGCATATTCATATTTCGTGGCTTGACCCGCACAAGATACGCCGCATCACGGTAGTCGGCTCCAAAAAGATGGCGGTATTTGACGATATGGAACCCAAGGACAAGCTGAAACTATACGACCGGGGAATCGACAAGGGCTTTGATTATGAAACTTACGCAGAATATCTTTCGCTAAGGTTCGGAGAGGTTTCCTCTGTTCCACTGCCCCAAACCGAGCCTTTGCAGAAGGAGTGCAAACATTTCCTGGAATGCGTCAAAAACGACCAGACGCCTTTGACCGACGGGGAAGATGGCTTAAGGGTTGTCCGTGTCCTGGAAGCCGCCCAGGAATCTCTGAACCAAAAAGGCATGCCCGTATCAATCCAGCTTTTATGAAGAGTTTTATTAAATATTGTGTTGTCGTTGCTGTGCTGTTTTTAATCGGCATTGATAGAATCCAAACCGTTTATCCAGAAGAAAAGAAAGAAACCCCCAAGAACCAAAACGGCATAAAGATAGACGAGATATCTAAGCTGGATGAAGAAATCATAAAAAAGGAAAGGGAATATTCCGCCTTGCAGGAGGAAGCTTACAAAGCCGAAATGGAAAAACTTTTTCCAAAAGCGCATGAATTGAAAGAAAAAGCAAACAAGCTGAAAATAGAAATCAACGAGCTGAAAAACAGGCTGGAAGCCGTTTTAGCGCATTATAAAAAGAGCTGGTCCGAGCAATCATGGTTGAAACAAATCGGGATAGAAGTCGGCCCGCTTTATACTATATTTGATAACGATTTAAATATCAATGATGCCTGGGGAACTTCGCTAAGAGTTTACTGGATAAAAAGAGATTTCAGGCGATTCCATATCGGCTCATACGTTTATTACCCGATGGTGGTTGGCGAGAGCTATCCTTTGCACCAAGTGGAAGCATCCCCGGTTATCATAGAATACCGTAAGACTTACACAAAAACGGAAACAGATGGGCTCAAGCATGATGTCCGAACGGATTCCTGCCGCATCGGATTCGGCGTATTAAGCCAGACATGGAACAATACTTATATAAAACTTAATTTATACGGGGGGCTTGAACGCTATAAAGGAACCGATCCTGAAGATATCGGACCAACAGCGGCTTACAACATTGGAATGTTCCAGCGTTTTTCCGACCATTTCGCGCTCGGCTTTGAGATGGCCGAATCGGCCGTATGGACCAGCGCAAACCAAGGCAACACAAACGTTCTTTTTAATTTCTCGGCCACGGCATTGTTAAGAATCGCTTTTTAAAGGCAAATAGATTTCATGCCGAATTATTTAATCGGGATAGACGAGGCCGGCTACGGGCCGGTTTTGGGACCGTTGGTGGTAACTGCAACGGTTTTTGAGGTGCCCTCTTTCAACATGAATCTCCGGAAGGTATTCTGCCGGACAGTCTCGGCTTCTCCCGGAAAAACGGCTTCCATCTCGGTTTGCGACAGTAAACGCCTGTATCAATCAAACAAAGGAATCAAGCCACTGGAAACGTCTGTTTTGTCTTTTGTAAATCTATTTACAAGAAATGATGGGAACTATCAGAATATAAAACGCTTCATTGAAACGGTTACCGGCTGCAAACAGTATCCTGATTTGCCCTGGGACACGAACCATTCAAACATCTCACTTCCGCTTGAAGCGAATAAAGAAAAGATATCCAACACCGCGAAATCACTGGAGAAGGAATGCGAAACAAATTCCGTTAAATTTAAAGGTGCAATGGTCAGAATTATTAACGCGGCGGAATTCAATTCCAGGATAGACAAAAAACATAACAAAGCCGATTTGCTTTTTGACATCACCGCAGAATTACTGAACGGATTAACGGAGCGCTATTTTCCCAGAAACAGCAAATCACGTATTTTCATCGGCAAGCAAGGCGGCCGAACTTATTACCGAGAACCGCTTCAGAATGTTTTCAAGAAACATACAATACGCCCTATCCGGGAAAGAAACGATTGTTCGGAATATGCGGCTTTCTCAGGCCATGAAAAAGCCTGCATTATCAAATTCCTACGTGACGGGGAAGACGCGGAATTCACCATCGCGCTTTCGTCTTTATTCTGCAAATACACGCGTGAACTCCATATGAAAAGCCTCAATGCTTTCTGGAAGGAACATATTCCGGACTTGCACCCCACCGCCGGATATCCGCAAGATGGAAAGAGATTTATTAATGAAGTGATGCCTTTAATGAACAGGCTAAATATCAAACGGGAAAGCTTAATAAGACTCCGCTAAGAAAGCGACTATTCGGCCGGCGGGGTTTGCTGCTTTTTCAGGCGATTGATTATTTCATACAAAACGATAAAGATAACAACAACCAGGAAAAGGATAATGGTAGCGTAATAATATTCTTTTCCCGCCCAGTTAACCAGCTTTGTTATCCTTCCGATGGCCAGCGATTCTCGGGCCATTACCGTATAACCGAAAGAGGCACCGAAAGCAACCATCATATAAAATATACCAATCTTCGAAACGACCTTAACCACCCCTTTATGCTCGAGCGAAAAGAAGAAATAAATGAGGACACTTATAACCCCGATGAGAATTAAAAATGAATTCATAATCGCCAAAAAGGAAGCATCGGCAGAAGTCCACAACGGATTTAAGGTCGGCACCATTTGTTTAAAGATATCAGCGGATACGACCAGAGGGATGGCCATTCCGGAAACAGCCCCCATAATAAAAGCAAACGTATAACGGGAGAGCCATCCTATCTTTTGAGAAAACCTGGTAAGCATAAACACGCCCAGTATCAAAGGGATAAAAAGCCAAAGGGTTTCATGCGGCTCCAGCGGCTTTTCAAGTTGCTTGCCGAAATAGGACCCGATTACCCTTGAAAGAGGGCTGACTAAATCCGGCCAAACCACCATGTACCAAGCAACGCACAAGCCCCATCCAGCAGTCAAACCAACATACATGTACTCGCCCAGTTTAAAGACAGGGTTATCTTTATACAAAAAGCTGTAAATCATCAGGGTAAATCCGACAGCCAACCAGGCTTCTATAATCTGCCCTGATGTTAATTCATTTATCGGCATAAATTAAGCTTTCTTTCTCTTTCCCGTAAAATACATTATATTACCGATTATTATCAATATTATAATCAATGCATGAACCACTGTCTGCGGCTTCATGCTTTCTGTTGCGGTATCCTTGTGCTTAATCAAGGATTCATACTGGGCAGCGGCGCTTAAACCGCCCATCAATCCGACCAGCTGCTTTGATTGAAGGAATGGATAATAATCTGTTGCCATAACGGCAGTGCATCCTGCACCTAAAGGCATTTTACCTTTTTCTTTCCCGTAAATAATCCAGGTGTCTACCGCCTGACCGGCTGAAACACACATGGCATATTTCATATCCTTAAGGGTTTTAATCCCTTTGAATACGGGTAAATCTTTATTAAGGTTGTTCTTATAGTCTTTCGGATAGGCATCATAAACATTCTGGCTTAAAAGCAGGATAATCGAACTTCCCCCCGGCTTGAAAGGCATAATTGCATAATCAACCCCGTCTTCTTTTTTGGCTTCTTTTCCCATCTCATTAAAGATATTAATCAAAGTTCCGCCGGCTGCCGCATCCCAAATGGTCATGCCGATAACGCGCAGGTTTTTCCTGAAGGCATGGCGCAGGAGAGCCTTTATCATCGGCCTTAACTCTTCATCCGATGACGGGTCAAAATCAACCGATATGATTATGGGAGACTTTTCCGGAAGCTTTTCGATAAAATCGTATATATTTTTCACCACGCTTGAAGAACTTTCAGGAAGCGTGATTCTTTCTTTTATCATCACCGGAATAATAATCGCAATGGCAACCAGAGCGAAAATAATCCAGCGCGTAACGTTAAATTTCATTTCCTTATCCATATCAATCTTTCCCGCCCAAATAAGCCCTTTCTATGCCTAAAATAATCCTTATGGAAAAAGCTATCGAACCCATGGCAATGCCGAAGAGTATCGCGCGCTTTGCGGCGGTGTTGGGCACGTTAAAAATCCAGACCATTATATCGGGGATTTTCTCCCAAATCATGGCGCCCAGCGGAGTCTGCCCGAGCATTATAATAACCGCGGCTATCAACAACAAGGTGGCCTCCAAACTGCGGGCGCGGAAAGCCCTGAACGCTGCCGAAGCGATGAAGAACCCTATCAAAGAAAACATAGTCGCCATAAAAGGAGATATCCCGTTCAAGAATATCCAGAAAAGCGGAGATCCTTCCTCAAGTCCGGGATATAAAGGAAGAAAACCAAGCCATTTACCGGGATCAGCATCGGGCGCTATTGGTGGTAAAAACCATCTTATGATTGAAGGTAAAAAACCGGCTGTAATCGCGATGATAAATGCGCCAAACATTACCAAGCTGTAGCCCCACCCGGGAACCGAACGCTTTACCTGGACATAGTGAAAATGAATCAAGCTGCTTATCCCAAGGAGCAATGATATTCCGCCGATGATTACTATCCATTTATTGCCCCAGGTTAACATTTCCTGCGACCATTGATGGGGAACAAAAAACTGGATGATAAACAATATGCCCATCACAAAGGCAATTAACAAAGGAAGATTTCTTTTAATAAACATATTTAAAACGTTTTGAACAAATTAACGACGAAAGTATATCCGGCGGTGCTCAATACAGCGCCCACAACCAAAACGATTATGATAAACGCCTTGCTGTAATCCTGCCCTTTAAGCGAACCGAGCTGCAAGGGCTCCCTGGAAAGGTAAGCCGACGCGGCATATAATTCTTCTCCCATCAGGGTATAATCGCAGGTAGTGATAAAAAACGGCAGCTGGGTAATCGAATCTGTTCCGGCAATCTGCATGGCTCCGGTTGCCGCGCCTGTTTCGGCAATAAGCAAAGACTCGGCATAGTAATAGCCCATATAAAGATTGGCCGCCGGTTTATGCCTGACAATAAGTCCGTCAACCGCGGCCGCATAGGCAAACTGGTCATTCGTGATAAAGAAAATATTATCCTGCTTAAAGGCGTCCGGCCGGCCGGCTTCAAGATAAGCTTCCCGGACAACTTCCTGGCAAACAGACATGACTATCGGGTCGTAACAGGGAACTTTTATCTGGGAATCATAATTAGCGACCTTCTTAGCGACTTTACCGAGAATGCTCGTGGCCGCGATTGTGGAAAGAGAAGACATGTCAAGCAAACCGTTCAAGTAAAGTATCGGGCGGCCCATTTCCGTGGCGCGGCCGATGGTTTCTTCAATCGCATCTAATCCCGGAATATGCCTGACGAATAAATTTGGGTTTTTCCTGGCTAGGCTTATAAAAAACATTATAAGAAAAGAAAATATAAGCACAAAGATAAGGACATTGGTTTTGGAGGTATCAAAAAAGTTTCCTTCAGGCGCTGCCGAAACGACTGAAGGGAATTCAACTGTATTATCACCGTCGGTTATGGCCAGCTTGAAATAAACGGTTGAGGTTATGCTTTCAACAACGCCGGGAATGCCTGTAACTTCGTAAAAATGGTACTGATTGTTTGATTCCTTAAGCCCGAAGTATTGTGGAGCTTCCGATTTATAGGCAGTGGTCGATAGGATTTTATCTACCTGGGTCCAGGGACCGCTCGAACCCTGAGAAGCATAAATAATATAGTATACGCCTTCCTGGTCATTATTCTTTGAAACAAGCCATGTTAGCGAAATGCTTTTCCCCGCATCGTTCGGTGTATCAAAAGCGGTGAAATTCTCTGGGGTAACTAAAGCTTTTACTTCCTGCGCAAAAGCAGGGAATGAACTTATAGAAATAAATAATGCTATTATTAAGAAACCGATTTTCGTTCGCATTATGTCTTAGGCTGCTCTTTTTTCTTTAATACCAATTCGTAGACTGCCAAAACAGCTATTATCACTACCAATAAAACTATTGTTGCATAATAATATTTCGACGAAGAATAATCTATTAAATCATAACAACGGCCGATAAGCAACGACATCCTGCCCATCACGGTATATCCGAACGAGGCGCCGAAGGCTATCATCACGAAATATATGCCCACTTTAGAAACCCCTCCGACCAGCCCTTTATGTTCCCATGAAAAGAAGAAATAAATCAGCACGCTGAAAACCCCGATGACAATTAATATGCCGCTGAAGTATTCAAAAGGAGTGAGTTGCGTACCTAGCGGGGTTATTATTTTTTCTATCTGCTGGAAAACACCTCCGGCGATTATACGGGGAATGCCTAATCCGGAGCCGAATCCAATAAGAAACGCAAAGGTAATACGGCTGATCCATGCCAGTTTGGAGAAGAATCTGGTATAAAGCGATATTCCAAGTATAGAAGGGATAATTAACCAATAATCCCGTTCCTCAAACAACGGCACGTAAAGAGTGGCAATAAAGTTGGAATAAATCACGCGGATAAGAATATATCCTACGGACAAACCCAGGTAAAGGTGTTCGCCAAACCTGAAAAACGGGTTATCCTTATAAAGCGAGCTATACATAAACAATGTCAGCCCGGCGGCAATCCAAATACCAATCAACGCTGAACTATCCATTATTGCCCCCCTTAGTTTGGTTAGCCTTAGCTCGCCCAATAAAATATGCGATATTACATAATATAATCATCATAATAATAAGCATATGGGTAACGGACTGGGCATCCATACCCTTCGTCGCTTTATCAGACATCTTAATCAGTTTTTCATATTCAGCAGCGCCGCGCAAACCGCCCAAGAATCCGTTTATCCAGTCTATCTTCATCAGGTTATACCAACTAGCCGCCATGACTCCGGTGCAACCACCGCCCATTTTGAATTTATATTTTAATTTGCCGTAATAATAATATGAACCAAGCGTAGACCCGGCTGCCAATTCCACCAGGTAATCAATATTCTTAAGATATTTAGCGTTTTCCAATACCGGCATAGAAGCTGTATCTTTCCCGTAATGGTCTACCGGGAATGCCGAAGGAATACCTTCTTCCCCCATCAAAATAAGTAAAGATGTGCCACCGGCTTTCCAGCCCAGATAAACGTAATCCTCCCCGTATTCCCGGCTTGTTTCTTTCGCGATATCAGCAAAAGCCTTTTCTCCTAAGCCGGTACCGGTAACCCAGAAAGTCATTCCGATAACCCGCAGGTTTTTCCTGAAAGCATGCCGTAATATCGCTTCGGCCATCGGGTAAAGCTCCGCCTTGGAAGCAGGGTCAAAATCCATGCCTAAAAATATGACCGAACGAGGCGGCAGGCTTTCAATTGTATCATATACGTTTTGAACAGCCGGAGAAATATTTATCTCTATATAAAGCGGGTATAACAAAGGAATAATCACTGCCAAAGACACCAAGATATAAATATACCGGCGGTCCAGATTAACTAATTTTTGGAATAGATTATTCATTATTTAGCTCCGCCCATATAAGCGCGTTCGATACCGAATATAATTTTTAACGACATCGCAATGCTTCCCAGGCATATCCCCAGTGAAATTCCGCCTTGGGCAGCCGTATTAAGGACTTTTAACAACCATTCGGACACCTGCCCGATAGCCGGTGGAAATGTAATTCCCCAAAGCTCGAAAGTCGGTATCTGTTTATAGAGATATTCACCCATCGGAACCCGGGCAAACATAACGATAATTGCGGCAATCAAAAGCAAGGTCGCTTCGCGTGTTTTCGCCCTGAAGGCCCTAAATGCGGCGGAAGCAATATAAAAAGCTAATACCGAAAACATCGTGCTTTGCAAGGGCACCATCAGATTCTGGTAAAGCCATCCGTAAATGGTCAGCTTGCCGGTTTCCGTAACTACTTCTGCGCTAGCACAATAAATACCGGCTCCCAGCATAGTAAATAAAGATACAAAAACAAGTATGCTGAACCCCCAACCCGGCACTTGGCGTTTTATCTTGGAAATATGGAGATGGAACAAACTAACGATTCCCAATCCCATAGCAAAACCGCTTATGACAATACCCCAGTTAGACATACCCGTAAGCAGGCTATCCGTAAAAGGATGAGGAATGTAATACTGGAGGGCGAAAAACACGCCCATTATGAAAGCGACGATTACCGGCAATAACTTTTTAATTGATTGCATTTATGAAAAATCCTTTATTAAGTCAATCAGCCAGGAAGAATGAGTCAGCGCAAAAATGGTAAAAAATATCAAGGCAACCAGCATAACCCCTTTGCCGACATCCTGCGCTTTCAGAGTCCCTACCAATACGGGATCTCTTGAAAGATATGCCGATGCCGCATAGTATTCTTCCCCAATCAAGGTATAATCACACGTGGTGATAAAAAACGGCAACTGGTCCGTCGCATCCGTCCCGGCAATCTGGATAGCACCGGTGGACGAACCGCACTCGGTCAAAAGCAAGGCCTCGGCCATATAATAACCCATAAAGAAATTAGCAGCTGGTTTTTCCCTGAGCATCATCCCGTTCACCGCCGCGGTATAGGCAAATTGGTCGCCAGTCACATAAAAATTACTGTCTTCCTTATATGCATCGGGACGTCCCGATTTTATATAGGCCTCCTTGACTATTTCCTGGCAGACCGACATAACAATCGGGTCGCGGTGCGGCACTTTAAGCTGGGTATCATACTGGGCAATTTTCTCGGAGATTTTACCCAGAATGACTGTGGCGCAGATAGTCGAAATATCGCTTAAATCGCTTATGCCTGTCTGGTAAAATATGGGGCGTCCCATTTCCGTGGCTCGCCCGACCGCCTCTTCAATGGCATCTAATCCATTTATTCTCCTTAAGAACAACTCCTTATTCTTCTTGGCGTGGCTGATAAACCATAACACTATCCCGCAGAACAAAATCATTACGATAAAATTATTTATGAGCGAAAAATTAAACCAGTTGTTTTTCGCCTGCGCTTTAAGAATCGGGCTGGTAAATAGGATGTTATTGTCTTTATCCGTTTTGACTACTTTAAAATAATATTCCTTAAGTTTAGCTTCTTTCTCTTCTTGATCTACCTTATCTTTAAGGGCATTCACTTCATTCATCAATATAAGTTTCTTTGATTTTAATTCTGAAACATCTTTCTTGTCTTTCTTCGCCTGTTCAAGATCCTTCCTCACAACCTGCAATTCTTCCTGTTTTTTGCATAATTCTTCCATGGAAGAAACTGGATATTGCTCCAGAATATTGATTTTTAAATAGTGATAAAGATCTTTGGTTCCGCTTACCCAGAAAGGCCAATGCTCATTTGTTTTCCATCGTCCGGTAGCCGGAAACTTAGCAGCCACTTGTTCAAATTTACCATCTGCGCTTTTATCGATATATACTACATAGAATGTCGCATTGTCTTCAGGAGAAATACCTTTCCAACTGAGTGAAATATCACCAAGGCAGTTATTGGGTGTATCAAAAGCCGTGAATTCACTCGGTTGGGCTGTATTTAAAGGAGCGGAGTCAGTCGGGGTTACGGTTGTTACTTCAACTTCAAAAGCGTATAAGGAAGGAAGTGCCGACTGGATGGCCAAGAAAACTAATATTAATGTAATAATCAGCCAGGGTGTTT
The DNA here is from genome assembly GCA_016207825.1 of Planctomycetota bacterium. Lineage (NCBI taxonomy): Bacteria > Pseudomonadati > Planctomycetota > Planctomycetota bacterium. The sequence goes on from JACQZI010000023.1 coordinate 111,481, forward strand.
TTCTCATATACTCCTGATATATTGGCCCCTTTGGTAATACGAGCATATTAGTAAAATCCCAAACGCGGTCAAGAAAATAAACGAACTTTATCGGAAAAATTTATCTATCGGCGCTTATTCCTCAATTAGTTCCACATTAGCGCGGGGAATAACAGCCACTTTGCCTCCGGCAAACTCGGCTTCCAGAACGCGCGCCGGGCTCTCTGTATCTATTTTCTGGAGGTCGTTGGGAAGCGCTTTAACGCGCCCGATTTTTCCGAAGAACGGGTCGCGGATAATCCTGATCGGGTCGCCTTCCTTAAGCGCGCCGCGTTCCCAGCCTTCCTTGATTGAAGCGAGTTTCTCCTTTAAAGCCGGGTCAGGGATAATTATTTCCGGGCGGATAACTCCGGCGCGGATTTGCGTGGCGCCGGAAATGCACGCCTTCTTGCCTTCCTTGGAAACCAGAAGGTCAAAGGTCTTCTTAGCCATGGTAATGGTGCCGAACCCTTCGGTGATAATCAGGGTCAGCCCTATCTTTTCCGTCCCGGTAATGGCCACGCCCAAATCGTATCCCAATAATTGCTTTAAGTCTTTATCGTTAAACGCGCCGACCACGATTCCGCGCACGCCCATCTGGACGGCCTTCTTCAGAGTGCTTCCGGAAACGTGCGAACCGCCGATGATGATTTTATCCTTGTATTCGGGCAGTATTTTATCCTCGGAAAGGACTTCATCCGGGCTCTTGACGGCCATTTTAAGGATGCCGTGTATCTCACCGCCCACCCCGAAAATCCCCTGGATGAACGAGGCGGTCGTTTCCACGATAACGCCTTCCCTCGGAATCACCTCGACCACTTCGCCGTCGATATAGGCGTTCAGCTCCAAGGGCTTGGGCGGCTCGCGCAAGAGCACCTGTCCGGTGATGGCAGAAACGCTTTCCACTTTACCTTTAATCGGTGATTTAATCGATGTCTTAAACCATTTTATAAAAGGCTTGTTTTCGGCAAGCGTTTCATTCAATTCAATCGGATCGCCCTCCTTTTTAAGCATGTAATCGCGGATTTCATCCGGGGTAATGCCCAAAAGGTTCACGATATTAACCGTCTTGACGCTGCCGGGCAGCTCCGTCCGCGCAACGATGGCGTTGGATTCCACCTTGTCGCCCTTTTTAACTACCAAGTCGCCTGGGATGGGCAGAATTCTCTTCTTTCGGATAGTCGTACATTCAGTCACCCTTAAACCGGGCGTATATGCATGTCCCATAATTTTTTATTTGGCCTCCTCCATCCCGACAGTTTATGTCGGGGCCGGATATAAATTTAAAACTTTAGTCCACTTATTAATAAAAGACACTCTTTCTTTCTTGTCTTCGGGTAATTCGAGCGGCCTGCCGCGCCCATCAAATATAATACCAACCACTCCGCCGTTTATTTCCTGCTTAAGTGTCTTTACCTTGCCTCCGTCCAGGGTAAATCCGCGGACAGCGGTCACTTCCACCGTCGCCTTTTTGCCCACTTCCAATGGATACATTTTAATATCCCCAAAGGTTATGCTATCTGTAATTGTTTTCCCGTCAGGGAAATCAATCTTATATTCCATGCATTTATCACCCGGCTTTCCCTTGCCGACCGCGGAAATGCACGCGCCCAGGTAAATCATGCAGTCGCGCACAAAGACATCCGTAGCCGCCTGTTCATGAACCGTGGAAAGAACTCCCAAATGCGGCATCATAAAAATACTGTCCACCGCCATGTGCGTTATCCCGTAAGGCTGGTAGGCATCCATCATCATTAGCATGGATTGCACGCGCCGCGGGGCGTGGGAAAGAATGCCGCCGCTCCCGACAATCAAATGGAGCCTGGCCATATTAATCAATGTCTGCCCGGAAGCCGACTGGTCAAAGGCGTCCGATATGGAACGCTCCTGCTGGACGCCCTTTAATCCGACGGCCAGCTGTTTATGGTGCTCAAAGGCAAGGCGCAATGCCTCGCGGGCAATCGCCTGCTCAATCTTAAGTTCATCCAGGCTTTGCGGGATAGTCGTCGGTCGGATCATTTTATTCTTGATGCGGTTCCTGATATCCTCTTCATCTATTTCAAAGGGCACCCAGCGCATGATATTGGGCAATCCTGTTTCCGCCAGGACGTTGGAAACGCTGTAGCTCATCCCCAGGTTCGCGCTGACTGTCCGGTTAAAGATGGTGTCAAACACTGAAAAGGTATCGGTCGTCGCCCCGCCGATATCAACCCCGACCAGGTTAATCCCCTGTTTTTTGGAAATAGTCTGCATGATGATGCCGACCGCCGAAGGCGTGGGCAGAATCGGCGCGCCCACCCATGAGATAAGCTTTTTATATCCGGGCGCCTGCGCCATGACGTGTTCCAAAAAGAGGTCGTGTATTTTATCGCGCGCGGGTTTGAGGTTTTCCTGTTCCAGGGTCGGACGGATATTATCGGTCAAGGTAAGCGCGGTCTTTTTACCGAGCGTTTCCTGGATGTTCGGGCGCGCTTCTTTGTTTCCGGCAAAAATAACAGGGAGCTGGTATCCGATTCCGAACCTCGGCTTGGGGTCTGCCGCGGCAAGGTATTCGGCCAGTTCCACCACGTGGCTGATGGTCCCGCCGTCTGTCCCGCCGGAAAGAAGCACCATGTCGGGCCTTAACTGGCGGATACGCTCAATCTTTTCGTAAGGCAGCCTTCCGTCGTTGGAAGCCAGAACGTCCATCACGATTGCGCCGGCGCCTAAGGCGGCCCGCTGGGCGCTTTCCGCGGTCATCGTCTTGACCGCTCCGGCGACCATCATCTGGAGTCCCCCGCCCGCGCTGCTGGTTGATACATATATATCCACCCCTTCCTTGCCTTTGTTGGGGTAAATTATCTTTTCGCCGTCCAGGATTTTCCTGCCGGAAAGCTCTTCCACCTCGGCAATGGCGTTAAGGACGCCTTTGGTCACGTCTTCAAAAGGCGCTTCGACCGTGGTCGGCGCCTCTCCGCGGAAAGTCTGGCGGTATTCGCCGCTTTCGGTCTTTTCGATAAGAATCGCCTTGGTCGTGGTCGACCCGCAATCCGTGGCAATAATAACTTTTAAATCTTTATCCATATTTGCGTATTCAAAATATTAATAATCACGCACATTCAAATCATTATCGTGCGTCCCGACATGGTCGGGGCTTTTCCTTAATTCCCTCTCTTTGGCTATCCGGGCATCTTCCGCTTTCTCGATTATCTCTATCAGCATCGGAATGCTCTGCCGTCGCTCAAGAATCCGGCTGAAGCGCTCGTATTCCTCCGTGGAAAAAACCATGCTGATAATCGGCTGGAAAAACACCATTGCCTGGCTCCCCAGGAAATTTAAGGGACGGACGGTTTCCAGGGTCATTATAGCCATGGTCGCCAGCTGCCGTTTTATCACGGCCTGCGCCAGCTTTTCCATAAGCGCGATATCTTCCGGCTGAAACGGCCCTTCCGCAGGCTCCACCGCAAAAGCATGCCTTAAGGTATCCATAAACCTTTTCTTAGGCTTGTTTTGTGTTTCGGTCATCAGGATTGCTTCTTTCATCAACGCCATTTTTAATCTTTTGTCTGATATAATCTAAAACTTCTTCTCTCCGGACGCCTTCGGCGGGTAACAGCAAATACAGCCCGCGGAAATTCTCCAGCCTGGAAGGCTTTTCAAACGGGCTCAATAAAACGCCGTTTTTATCCGGGTAATAGCTGCGGAAACCGGACCAATCCTTTTTCACGCGGCTGAACGGGGTTATGATTTCCAGTTTATCCGGATAAAAAACATAGCGCGTCCTGGTGTAAAAAGACCGCAGGGCTAATAAAAACAACGCCCCGATAATTACCGTCGGCAACAGTGACTGAAACCAGCTATAGATGAGAAAGATCAGGCAAACGAGCATTATTACGAAAAAAACCGCTTTTGCCGTGTTTTCCTTAAAAGGATAAACGCTCCATTCCAAAACTTTATCTTTATCGTCACCCACGAAGGAGGCAATATAAAACAAGGCGTTCTAGCAGTCAAGAAAATTAACACGAATCTAACGAATCAAATGGAATATCACGAATGATATCGCCCAAGGCAAAGAAAAACAATTATTCGTATAATTCGTCTTTATTCGTGTTATTCGTGTTCTATCCCCACCCTATCAAGGAAAAACATATTATTGACACGCGCTCGATTATTAGTATAATATCCCCTTTATGGATAATGTAAGAATAAAGACCGAGGTGTTGGAGTTTGAAGCGCCGATATTGGAGCTGGAAAACAAGATTATAGAGCTCGAGAAATTCTCGGCACTCGCGGAGGTGGATCTGTCTGATGAGATAAAAAAACTCCATGAGCGGGCTAACCGCCTGAAAACCGAGATATACAAAAATCTCTCCCCCTGGCAGAGGGTCCAGCTTGCCCGCCACCCGGGCAGGCCGGATTTCCACGATTTCGTCCAGCTCTTGTTTACCGACTTTATAGAACTACACGGCGACCGCTCTTTCCGCGATGACCCGGCTCTGGTCTGCGGCTTAGCCCGCCTGGACGACCAAAAAGTGATGCTGGTCGGCATGAAGCGCGGCAAAACCGTGCGGGAACGAATCGCCTCCAATTTCGGCTGTCCCCATCCGGAAGGCTACCGCAAGGCAATGCTTAAGATGCAGCTTGCGGAAAAATTGCGTATACCCATCATTACATTTATAAACACGCCCGGCGCATATCCGGGCATCGGCGCCGAGGAACGCGGGCAGGCGCTGGTCATTGCCAAAAATATCTTTGAGATGTCCAAGCTTCGAACCCCGATAATCTGCCTGGTCACCGGAGAAGGCGGGAGCGGCGGCGCTTTGGCTATCGGCGTGGGCGATAAATTCGCCATTATGGAAAACGCCTATTTCTCCGTCATCTCCCCTGAAGGCTGCGCGGCTATCCTCTGGAAAAGCTCGACCAAGGCCCCTGAAGCGGCTAAGGTCCTGAAACTTATCCCGAAAGCACTGCTCGAACTGGGAATCGTGGATGAAATTGTCCCCGAGCCTATCGGCGGAGCACACCGCGACCATCAGACAACCGCTTTTAATATCAAATCGGTCTTTCTGCGCTACCTGACTGAACTGAAAAGCTTGCCGATGGACCAGCTGCTCCAGAAAAGGTATGAAAAATACCGCAAAATCGGCAGGTTTATAGATGATGAACTGAAAACCGCTACCAAGCCGTTATCACCCAATACCACCCGTTAGAAAATGCAACCACAGAGTCCACGGAGATAAAGATTAATTTATTTAAATACTACTCTGTGTTCTCTGCCCCGCTCCACTCCGTTTCGGGGACACCCGATTGATAGGGAGTCCCTTACCAAAGGTATGGGGTGGTAAAGTTTTATCCGGATTAAAAACCCTCTGAATTAAGGAATTCCTCGTTCCAGAAATCCCTTTCCATCGGTGTTTCCGGGGCCGGCCGTTTCTGGAGGCGCTTGTTTTGCCTCTGCGGAGGCATATTTTGCCTGCTGCCCCGTTTCGGAGGAGCTATCTGCGGATTGTTATCCGGCTTATTTTGGCTCTGGAGCATCCGCTTTACTTTTCTTGCCATTTCAGGATTATTCTGTGCAAATTTCCTGAAAGCCTCGCGCCTTTTATCCGGTGGGATATTCATCAAGCGGTTCTTTATCTGATTAAGCTTGGCCTGCGCCTGAGCGTTATTTCCTTTCATGCCTTGCCTCTGCTGTCCTTTCATCTGACGTCCCTGCGTTTGGCGGTTTTTCATCATCTGCGGCCCCTCTTGGCCATGCATTGGACAACCGTGCCTCATTCCCTGTCCGGGCATCATACGTCCCATTCCAGCATTAGGGCCGATTCCATCGGGACTATTCATCGGGCGTCCCCGAAAACCGCCTTGGCGGTTTGAGCGGGATTGCATCTTTCCATGCCCTCCGGGTATCAGGTTGGCTATCAGGTGTTTCTTTGCATCAGGCGGCATCTTGTTAAAATGTTCCACAAATCTGGCTTGGGCTTCGGGCGGCATTGTTTTTATCTCGTCGGCTATCAGTTTCCCGATTTCTTTGGACATCTTATCCACCTTCTGTTCATTGGACTTGTCGCATCCGGCAAACCAGATGCCGGTGGCCAGAACCAGCGCCAAAACCAGCGCCAAAATCCCCATCTTTTTCATCTTTTCTCCCTCCTTCATTAAAATTATCGGTTATCCGAAAACAATCCTGCCACCCTGCAATAATCCCCTTGGGAAAATCGCAGAATGGCATCTGTCTATCAGTTCAACCGAAGAAAACTATTCTTCGGAAAACAATTCGTCAAAAGATTCTTCCGATAGTGCCAGTTCATCCAAGGCCGATTCTGATTCTGTTTCGTCAATTATGTTCTCTGAAATATCCAGCGTTTCATCCTGTTCCATATCCTCGATAGCGGCCAGCTCATCTATAAAACTGTCGCTCACTGCATTGCTTTCATTCATCTGCGGAATTGATGGAGAATAAAATATCCCTATGGTAATGGTCAGGAGCAATACCGCGGCAGAAGCCAGGTACGGCACCCACGCCGGGATAAGATGCCTTGGCGTAACCCGTATTTCGCCTGATTGGACGCGTTCCATTATCCGGTCGGCAAAGCCTTCAGGAACCGGGACGGGCTTGAATTCATCCAGCATTTTCCAGGTTGCCTTAAGGAGATTGAATTCCTTCCGGCAAGCCGGGCAGGAAGCCAGGTGTTCGGAGACGGATTTGGTCGTGGCTTCATCCAAAGCCTTATCCAGGTGAGCCGAAAGATTTTCCGATACTTTTGAGCATTTCATATTTATGCCTCTGCCCCATTTTATGTTTTATTCATTATCGGGTTTGGGGCATCCCGATTTCCCTTATAAACATTATGTTTATCGGGACAGTTCAATTCATTCCTTTTTCTTCTTAATATATAAACCCCCCAGGGCTGCGAAAGTTTCGGTATTTTTATAACCGATTAGAAAAAAGCGAAAGGGGCGACCATAAATGACCGCCCCCTCACTACTGACTACTCGAGCCTCCACTTGTTTTATCAATCAGCCGTCACGCCCCTACCAACTATAATTGATAGGGCGTCCCTCGCAGCAAAGCGTAGAGGGACAAAGCAACGAAAGTGGTATAGTTCATACCTGTGACACCTTCACCTCTAAAAACAACTGTCCGTTCTCCTTGACGAAGTCCAAGTGAGAAGCACCGCCCGGAGCAAAGGACTCCAGCCCTAATGCCGGATCAATCATCCCCTGGACAAGCGAGTTATCCAGAAGGTTTAATTCGTCGATTAAAGGCTTTGAAAGGCTCGAATGCATAATCGCCATTCCGCTTTGTATCAGGCGAGACATGACAAGCGCTCTCAGGGAATTCCTTTTCTCCACCGTGGTGACGTTGAAGGGTTCGCTCGGAACGACATATTCGTCCGATGCCCTCATCAGCCCCTTGGCTTTTGAATCACCGGTCAGCCAGTAGACCGCAATCCTTGCCGGACCGCTTTCCAGCGATTTAATACCGGTTAAGGAGAGCGTGGTTTCGCTTAAGCGTTCGGCATAAGCTTCCTTGGAAGAATCAACCTTATCCTTGAACCGCTTGGCGACAACGCCGTCAATGGTCTCAAACATAAAATTAAGATTCTTCAGGTATTTCGTCCATGCCTTCTTGATTTTATAAGCCTGGGTGGTATTGATTTTGGCCTTGTTCTTACCCTTACGGCTGATAAAAGAAGGATCAAGAACCTTCTGATATTCCTGTTGCGCAGGCTCGGCAAGCCGTGAAAGATAGGAAACCTCGTCGGGAATTACCGCTTGAAGGCGGTCAATCAGTTTTCCCGCGTTATTGGACAAGCCATTTGCCCAAAGTTCCGCCATCTGAGGCACGGCGGTTGTTAACGGGTTTATCGCTAACTTTATCCATATTCTTGTGGTACTCATCGTAGTATCCTCCCGCCCTGATACCAATAATGGTTCAGGGCTTTCTGCTAAACCGACACTATTGTCGGATAATTGCATTAATATATATAAACCGTTGGGAGAGCCGGCTGCGTCTTGCCTCCCGCTCACAGTGCGGGATGACGCTAAAAGCCGACCCAATCCCAACGTTTGACTTTTCCCCTTCACTTCGTTCCGGGGACGTTCGTCCCGATTTATCGGGACTCCGTCTTCCGTTTTAATATAGCCAAAACGATTTTGATAACCGTCCTGGCCACACCCAGCCAGAAACTCGACATTACTTTCAGCATAGTCTAACTCCTTCCTGTGGTTTATTTGCCACGAAGGCACAAAGTCACTAAGTTTTTCTTGGTGTCTTAGAGTCTTGGTGGCCCCGCTCCACTTCGTTTCGGGGACACCCGATTGACCCCACTCCACTTTGTTTCGGGGATACCCCGAATAATTGGGAGTCCTCGTATGGGGATAGGGAGTCCCTGCCGTTAGGCATGGGGCTGAATCCAGGAAATCGTATATTTCCGAGATGGGAACAATTCCCGCCATGGTCGTAACAAGTTGATTACCGCATAGCCGAACCCATACGGCTATCCCAATCAGTTCGTGCGTATCTGCCGTGTAAACGGGTCCACCGGAATTACCCGGAAGTATCGGAGCTGTGATTTCTACTGAATCAAAGCTGATAGCCGAGACGATTCCTGAAGACGGCCTTGGGTTAAGCCCCAATGAACACCCGACAACATACACCGGGGCAAACAGATAATACTTATAATCCCTATTTGCTAACGCAGCAGTTTTTAGATTATAGTTGTCAGTTTTCAGACTAAGCAATGCCAAATCTTTAACCGTATCCGTAATAACTACAGAAGCGCTTAGTGACTTTGTGCCTTCGTGGCTATAATCGTAGAATGTCACCTCGACCTTGGCGTAATTCCCCACCACGTGAGCAGCAGTCAAAACGTAAAGTTCAACCGTTGAATTGTTCAACTGTTCATTAGCTAATGAGCCGGTGGACTGATGAACCAATGAACCTGGAATGATTACGCCAGTTCCTCTGCCTGATAATGTCGTAATCATGACAGCAGGTTTGAGCATTTCATCATATTCCCGTTGATATGGGTTGTCCTTAGTAGATAAGGGGCGGATGATAATCACATCCGGCGGCAGTTCCGCCGGCTTGGTCGCCCAAACCGTCAGCCCGATACCCAGAATTCCTAATATTATTATAAGCAATATTCTCTTCAGCATTTTCTTACCCTCGCTTTCCCGGCATCATCTGCCTCTTCCAGCCAGCCGGTAAAGAACCGTTTGCCGAAACGCTTAACCGCCTCTTCCTTATGCATCATGTAATACTGGAGTTCCTCATGGTTAATCCGATACTTGCCCAGTATATAGCGCGAATTGCTGTTATGGGGGAACTCGCCCAGGTAGCAATACCTGCACAGATCCTGCGCCCGCGCCGCCTGCGAAGTGATACCGTTGTCTTCCGGCAATGGATTGGGGCATTTCTTGCAATTGGGTTTTGGCTCATTTGCCATTGGCTCATTTTCCCTCCCCGATGCCTTCGGTCGGGACTTTGTTTCTCTACGCATATCTTTACCCTCCTTTGGAAGGCTCTCTTGTCCCCCTTCATTCTTCAGGGACTTCCTTCGGTCGCCTCCTACTATAAGGGTAAAAGTTACACGGTTTGTAACTTTTGGAGAGGGGTCGTTTGCTCTAACCTAAGGCGTGATAAGGGAATGGAGCTATGAAGAAAATTCCCTATGGTGCAAAAGTGTAACTCCTACCTGTATAAACCGATATGAGTATCCCGACTTGTCGGGGTAACACCTACCACTGTTAAATGATATGTGTATCCTGCACCGAACAGGTGCATGGGTAACTCCGGAAAGGCTAATTCAGCCCTCTAAAGAACTGGATTATGGGCTTTTTGATGTATCGGGTAAGGAAGTAATAGAGGCATCGCCTGGTCTTTCCGTGCTTTTCGTAAATCTCGTCCAGATTCCAATCCAGGTCATAAAGCGCCATTATGATATCCCAGTGTTCGCGCTCGAAACTGCGCATGAGGTAGGTAATGAGAGAGATGGTTTCCTTGAGGGAGAAGCTTTTAAAGGCAAGCTCATCATCCCGGCGCTGGAGCCAGCGGTAATCATCCCGGACCGTGCGCAGGATTTGCCTTAACTCCCTGCCCTTGATGCCGCATTTATTGAGGGTCTGCCGCCATTGGAATTTATTATCGTCTAAGGATTGGAGCCGCTTCAAGGCTGCGTCTTTGGGGAGATGGATATAGATGCGTGCCAGGAGATAGACCATTTCCCTTACGGAGAAGGTTTGTTTTTGGTGTGCGGGTTCCCCGCGGAAGTACAGGTTGTCCTGTCCATCCTGATAGGAATAGTCATGGTCATCGGAATCTTTACCGTCATAAAAGCGGCACGTAAATCATATACGCCTCGCAAGCCACAGAAAAGCACAGAAAAACAGGGCATCAGCCCCATTTTTTTAGGGGCAGAAATCTATATTCCCGTGCCCCTGCAAAGCAGGGTTCCGTGTAATTCCGTGGCTAAAATCCTTAAGGCGTATCATCCATCTTACTACATAGCAAATATCGTGCCAAGCACCTTAAAAGCCCGTTTAAAACGTTTTTATCCGCTTGTTCGTCTTTATAGCTTTTTTTAGCCAAATTAGTGTAAAAACAGTTTACAAAACTGCTCTGGAATTTTACATTTTGACACAACTATGGCAGAGGGGCTATAGTCCCCCGAAGTCCCTCAAGGGACGGGGGGGTACCCCCGGGGGGTAGATACCCCCCATCTACCCCCTTTTAAACAGACCTCTTACCGGATTGAATCACTGTCTTAGGCCCTTTTGCGTGGTAATATACTCGATTTTAAAGCAGAATATGCCTTATGTATAAACAGGAAACACTCTATGTAAATGGACATTATGACCCATGTAAAAGGAGAAAATACCCTATAAAAAAGCACTCTATGACCCATATAAAAGAAGAATATACCCTATGAAGAAATATAATATAACCCATATATAAACAGGATATACTCTATGCAAGAATATAAAACCCCCTATGACGGGAATTCATCCACCCCCTGCGGGAAAATTTATAGTGAGCTTGTCGAATCTAACGGACTTGATTGAAATTGAAATGTCAAGGGGAATCTTGAAGGAGAGTGAAAAATCAATTAGGCAAGGGGTCGCCGGAATTACGGTAAATATTTATTTTTACTAAATAGGTTGGTCAAGGTATTTATCCAAGTGCTTTTTAATATTCTTTGATTGAATATAACTAAATTTCGGCGGTAAGGCGTTACCGATTAATAAAGCTAACGATGCTTTGGGAATATCGGTTGGGAATTTGTATGATTTCGGAAACGACTGCAATAATGCCGCTTCTCTTGGAGTAATAACCCGATTCTCGGTAGGGTGTAAAAATCTCCCTTTTGAAGGATTTAAACACCCGCCGGTTATTGTCGCCGAGTTATCATCCCATTTTAATCGACCGTAAATATCATTAAATCCTACATTTTCCTTAGTATGGCATAATAATTTGTATTCTTCGGGTAAATCGGATCTGCTCCCACCATTTTTGGGAATTAGTTTTATCATATCTTTTATTCTCTGGGTATGCTTTACCGTTATTTTATGTAAAGGATCGGATGTTTTTTTAATCGACCCTAAATTACCAATAGCGTCTCTTACGGTAACCTTTTCCCCGTTACCGGTTGCAATATCGATTTTCCCTAACAAAGAACCGATTAATACCAATCTTTTTCTGCGCTGCGGGATACCATAATTCTTTATATTAATGGTATCATGTTTAAGCTTATAGCCTAAGCTGTTAAGCTTCTTGACCATAGTTTTAAATAGATTATAATTTGTCAATCCAGGAACATTCTCCAACATTATAGTTAAAGGTTTTAATTTTTTAACAAACCTTAGATATTCCAATATAAGCTTGTTTCTTTTGTCTTTAACGTTTCGCCCATTACGGCGACGAACCGAAGAAAACCCTTGGCAAGGCGGACATCCGGCAAGAAGATGAAGACGTTGTCCCTTCAATAATTTCTTAACGGATAAGGGGGTAACCTTACGGATATCAGATTTAATAACCTTGCAATCAGGATGATTTAGTCTATATGTTTTAACAGAATCGGCATCATTATCTACGGCGGCTTTTACATCAAAACCCGCTTTAACCATTCCTGTAGACAATCCACCACAACCACAGAATAAATCTAACGATATATACTTTTTCATTTAGAACTATCTTATTGGGGATTGATATACCCTTTCATTCTTGGGTCTTCGGGGGCTTGCATCTTTAATAATTCCAAAAATTCCCTATAACGAGCCTCTACTAACTCTAAAAGTCCTTTCCATGTAATAACATCTAATAAATGCCTAAGAGCAGTTATTGTCTCGCCTAACGAAGTATCTGCTTGTGGTTTATCAGCAATTAAAAATCCATATACTGTTTTATTTTGAAATTCCGGAAGTGTACCTTTACTTTTAATGGCATCTTGTATCCTAGTTATATATCTATTTAACCTCATAATATGATCATAATCAATAGGTAATCCGGGTTTCATTAATTCCAAAATAACTATTAACCAATCGTTTTTAATACATAATAAATCAAACCTGCGATTTTCTCTTTCCTCCTTTTTAAAAGGCAATTCCTTTTTATCAATCTCTTCAGTAATTTCTTCAATCCACTTATCTATCCCATGTTCATGATAAAAATCCGCGGGTTTTAACTGTTCGTATTGTGGACCTAATAACCAAGGGTGGGTTTTAATAAAGGTTTGCATATCAAGGGTTCCGGTCGGTGCTTTTTCTGGTAATCTTTCTTCTATATGATTTCTAAATTGTTTTATAATTTCGATTTTCCCTGCCACTACTTCTGCGGTAGAAACCGCGCTAATAATATCCCATTCTTTAATAGCATCAAACAAATCCGGCAAGGCATTTTCATCAGTTGCATTAATCCTACGTATTATTTTTTTTACGCTTTCCCTTTCCACTCCCGCAATCATTGACCGGGCAATAATTCTGAAATCATCTTCATTAATTCGTTCTATCCCAGCAATCTTTTCAAGAGCTGTGGTTAAATCGCTTTGTTCTTGACGGGGAAGGCCACTAATAATAGGAGCAAACTCCGAATAATCATGTTTGAATTTATCAAGTTTTCTTTGGTCGCTACGTTTTTTCCAATCCCGGCATAATTCTTTTATTTTATCTTGCCCCCATTTTTCAAGAATGGGTGCGTTCCCAAATTGCCAGTTTACAGTTTGCCGAGGGGTAGCAATATAATCTATATCTTCATCTAATATTTCAGCTTTAACTTGTCCGGTAAGATATTCTAATCCAACTTGACCATTTATTCCTCCACTTAGATTAAAATGAAATGGAGTAAATTGAGCTACTCTATCTCGTGCGAAAACAGATATTCCCCTTAATTCTTTATCCTTAATGGTTTCTTTTAGGAACCCAAACCAATATTTAACTTTTCCGAAACCGGCAACTTCCTCTTCCGTCCATTGTTCACCATTAGTGGACGTTAAGTATTCAAAATCTAGAGTTTCTTTTGTTAACGATTGTCCGTTTATATGTACTTGCATTTCGATAGTATTTAATGCAAATCTTCTACTCATGCTCTTTCTAAAACTCTCAACATTTATTCTATTATTAAATTTAAGATTTTTTAATATTACCGTGACACCATTTGGTTCGTTTGATTTCTCGTCTTTATCTGGCAAAAACTCAAAACCGCTTATCTCGGCTTTAGATTTTAGTGTGGTATAATTTAAATTAAATTCAATCAAATGCCCGTTCTTAACGCTGGTCAAAACCATATCTTCGGCAATTCCAAATCCCGCCAATTTACCTATACCTTTTCTTCCCATAACTAATCTATTACCTGTTGTTCGTTCTCCGCGATTTTTTCTTCTTTCATACCCAATATGCAAATAAAAGTCATTTATTTCATCAAAGGTCATTCCCTCTCCGTAATCTTTTATTATTATTTGCGCATCGGGGTTTTCTTGTGGTGAGGCTTCGGGTATAGTTATCTCCACTTTTTTAGAATCAGCATCCCATGAATTTGCAATAAGTTCCGCAACTGACGGAACTGGCCCACCATACATTTGATGTCCAAGCAAATCAATAAATCTTCCGGCAAATGTCATTTTGAGTTTTCTTTGGGGAATCATAGCTTTCTCCTAATAAATTTTTACCATTGAACCTTTTACTCACCTTTTAATTGTTTAACAAAGCGGCTAATCGTAATACTCCTTTTTTAATAGCGCATTCCCAAATACGCAGGACTTTCCAGCCTAATGATTTCAGCGTTTTTGTGACTTTCCTATCGCGTTCTTTATTACGCTTTATTTTATTTTTCCAAAATGCCGCGTTACTTTTTGGAATTAGCTCCCTACAGTTATGCCCGTGCCAAAAACAGCCGTCTGCGAAAACTACTATTCTCTTAGACGGAAAAACGAAATCCGGATTCCCAACAAGCATAAATCTCCTGCGCCACCCTTTTATTCTGGCTCGCCTAAAGATTTCTATCAGTTTCAACTCGGTTGATTTGTTTCCGCGCGATTTTACGGCTCGCATTATAGACGAGCGTTTTCTTTTGGAAAAACTATCCGCCATTTTTCTTAATAATAGTTATGTAATTCCCGAGACAGCATACTTAATTCTGTGAAAATCACCTCTTTCGTAATAAAGCTAAACTTACCTGATTAGCCACAACTGGAATTCGGGGTAAGTGTCTTTATCGTAAAAATCCAAATCCTTATCGTCTTGCCAGACAAGCTCGGTAAAGTTTTCGTAATCTTCGTTGTATCCTTTACACACAATGCGTATTGCCATGGATTAAAGTATAGATTCCTATCAAGATATTGTCAAACGAATTTACAACTTACGAATGTTATTATAATTCCTGGTCCCGCCTACCCCTCACCCACTACGCTCCGCTACGGGAGGCTACACTCTGTTCCGCACCGGGATGCCTGCGACCACGCAAAGCGGGGAAGTCCTTTAGGGCTGGATTATACACCGCAGAAAAACGGTGACTTTTAGGGGAAAAATTGGTATAATAAATGTTCTAATATGAAACTGCACCTTTTGACTATTAACGTCCATAAGGGCTTTTCGCCCCTGAACCGGCGCTTTGTCCTGCCACGGATTAAGGACGCCATCCATTCGACACAGGCGGATATCGTTTTCCTACAGGAGATTGTCGGCGAAAATACCAGGAAAGCGGCCAAACATTACGACTGGCCCGCTAAGCCCCAGCATGAATATATCGCTAATGCCCCCATCTTTAACCATGCCTACGGGAAAAACGCGGTTTATGCCGCCGGACACCACGGCAACGCGATACTCTCCCGCTTCCGGATATTGGATTCTGAAAAGATGGATGTCTCCACCAACATGTTTGAAAAAAGGGGCATCCTCTACAGCCGGCTGAAAATACCTCACCATCGCCATCCTTTGCATTGCGTCTGCGTCCATATGGGGCTCTTCCACATCTCCAGGAAGAAGCAGTTCAGGAAACTCCGGGACTACATCCGCCGGGTGGTGCCGGATAACGAGCCGCTTATCGTGGCCGGCGATTTTAACGAGTGGCGCAAGAACAAGAAAGACGAGCTGGAAACGCACCTGGGGATGAAGGATGCCGGGCTGGAAATCCACGGCCGGAAGCTCAAGACCTTCCCGGCGCTCCTGCCGGTTTTGCCTTTAGACCGCATTTACCTCAAGGGCTTTAAGGTCCTGAAAGCGCGGATTCTCCATAAAGGAATGTGGAAAAACCTTTCCGACCATGCCGGTTTCTCGGCGGAAGTGGAGATACCCCATCTCTAATCCGGGAACAAGGACTGCCGGTATCCTGCAAGGATAATAAGAAATTAATGATGCATATGATGATGGTTTTTGACAAGCGCGTGCCCTCTGCCGCGTGAAATCAGCCAGCGGTTCGCCGGAAACGCGGCAAGCCCGGCAAGAACAAGCGAAATAAAAAGGCTGAACCAAAAAATCGGCTGGCCAACACCAGCGGACATGGCATCCGGGATAACAAGCATTACCCCATTATCAATAATTTCCATAATGGTGATGGAAAGGGTATCTGCCGCTAAAGCCAGCATTATCGCCGTGCCCAACTTCATTTTTGCCTTGAGAAGCGGGCTTAACGTCATCAGGTAGCCGAAAATAAAGGCGAGCACTATGGAAAGCGCGACGGTCGGCCAGTTTTCCCACTTTAATGCCGCGCCGATTACCATCCCCAGGACTTCGCCAATCGAACAGCCGGCCAGGCAATGGGCAGTTGCTTTGAAAGCGATACGGTTTAAGGAAGGCGCGCCGCCATCGTGTTTTTCCTGCATCATATCAGATTCTTTCCAATTCCGTATTATATTGCCGATTCGCGGCAATCTGCTTAAGAGGCATTAAAGTATTGACTGGAGAACCCGGATAATCGGCGCGATGAGGTAATCGAGCCATAAAGGCTTCCTGAACGGCTTAAAAATATCTGACGCCTGCTTCCAGCCATCGACGATTTTCCGGATATCCCGGACCATATTTTTTTCCCTGAAGAATAATCCTATTTCCACGTTATAATCGAAAGAAAGCGGGTCGATATTTTGAGAGCCGATTACGCCTTCCGTATCGTCGATAATCATGGTTTTCGCGTGATTCATCTCTTTCTGCAGATAAAATTTTATTCCCAGCTTATGCATCTGGTAAAGATAAAAGTAATTGACCCTGTCCAGCATCCAGGAATCCGTCTCCTTAGGCAAAATCACCTGGACATCGACGCCCCGGAGCACCGCCTGATGAAGCTCGCCGATGAGCCATTTTGCCGGAGCGAAATAAGGGGTCGTTATGACGATGCTCTTCTTCGCGTTTATTATGCTTTCCCGGTAACGCTGCGTTATGAATCTTTTTCTTTTAAAATGCCAGTTTTCGAGAACCCATAATTTGGTTTTATTTAAAAGCCCTTTCTCATTGACGTGCCGGAGAAGCTCCGGATCCGCCCCTCCGCAGTGGCGGTAGGTGTGGGCAAAAGATTTTAGGACGCTTTTCGCAATCGGGCCTTCTATGCGCATCTGCAGGTCATTCCACTTACGGAAAACCTTGTGGATATTCACCCCTCCCAGGAAAGCGATTTTCTCGTCCACCACCAATATCTTCTTATGGGTGCGCTGGAGCCAATAGCTGAAAAAGAGGAGTTCTATTCCGGACGCCCGGATTTCTTCGACGGTTTGCGACGGCATTTCCAGGCTTCCGAAAGAATCAATGATGATTTTCACTTTCACGCCCGCCATTGCTTTTTGCTTGAGCGTTTCAAAGAAATTATAGTGCTTGGTGTTATCGGCGAAGATATACATTTCCAGGTAGATTGATTTCTTGGCGCCGGATATCGCCCTAAGCATCGCGTTCCAGGCCTTTACCGATGTGATGTAGAATTTATATTTCATTTTTACTTGGGCTTGTCCGGTTTAACCGCTTTTATTATATCCCGGAACTTGGCTTTTGTCTTTTTCAATAAGACTCTCGCCCAGATAAATTCGGTGCCGAGTATTGCCAGGCCGAGAGGAATCACTATGATTGCCGGCCCCGGCAAGACGATCATGGCAATTCCAATCAGGAGCACCGTAAAACCTATTACGATTATTACCACCCTTTTCGCCTGCTTAACGCTTTTAGTGAAAATATCCGTCATATATCATTAGCCTTTACCGATACCAGGCTTTGTTCCTCGGTTTCGGTAAAAATGGCA
Source organism: Planctomycetota bacterium (assembly GCA_016207825.1). Classification (NCBI taxonomy): domain Bacteria; kingdom Pseudomonadati; phylum Planctomycetota; species Planctomycetota bacterium. The sequence continues at coordinate 129,191 of JACQZI010000023.1, forward strand.
TTTCCGGCGGGTGTTGCTTTACATTATTATCTCGTATTTCCTGCAAATTTTACCTGATTCATCAGCCATTCGGGCGAGGTTTCCGTTGGCGCGTGTATTACCACGATATTACCGTCCGGGTCTTCCAGCCTAATCCCCCTCATCCCGAGATGAGAATCAAACGGCTCCGGAATTTTCGCACCCCGCTCTTTAAGTTGCCTGATAGTCTCTTCAAGGTCAAGGACAAGGAAAGAAATCTGCGTTTTCCCCGGATTGTGGCCGGATACATCCAAATCCAGACCTTTAACGCCGGAATCAAACACCTTTAATTCCTTCTGGTCCACCCGAACCGTAAGCCTTAGAAGCTCGTGGTAAAAGCGCCTGCTCGCTTCAGGGTCTTTTGAGAAAAGCTCTATTTCGTGAAGTTTCATAATGATACCCGTTCATTTGTTCATCCCGCCTACCCCCGCTTAGGCGGTGTTCGGGGACGTCGCGACTACTCCGTCGGCTCATTAGTTCAATCGGCCTAATCCTGCTTAATCCCGTTGTTGTTATTTCCTCACGAACTCAAACTCCCCATCATTTCCGGTCAATCACTGTTCTTAATAAGCTTTTCCAGATTTTCTTTTATATCCGTCCGCATTAAATCCTTCTGCATCTGAATAATACGCTTTTTGAGATATCCCTTATCCAGCTTGCCCTTCTGCGATAGGATAATGTTCGATATATCCGCCTGGTCAATGGCGCGGTAAGAAACCAGCTTATAAAGAATCACGTCTTCGGGTGATGCCACGAAAACTTTCCTCCTGAATATTTCAATCCGGCGTTTCCTTTGAAACACGGTTTTTTCGAATTCGGAATAGCCCATTATAAAATCAACGTGGTAATGCCCGTAATAAAGCCGGCACATTCCCATATCGCGCATTTGTTTCAATGCTTTTTCCGGATTAAAGGTAAACTTGCGTCTGCTTATTTTGGAAAGAAAATCACGGTAGTTATTGAGTACTTCTGGCGATAAGCGGATGACGATATCTATATCCAGCGTTTTGCGCGGTCTGCCCCAGATATCAGAAGCTACCCCGCCGATAATCACATATTCGGATTTTTCTTTGGAAAGGAAATCAATTAAGGCAATAAAGAGAGAACGGAATGTCTTAGCCGACATGCTGTCTTTCCAGTAATTTCGATAATGAACGGAAAAGAGACGCGGCTTTAACATGGCCGGCATCGGATTCCATGTCCAAAAGCTCCTCGGTCATTTTAATCCGCGTGCCAAGCGGCACCCTTTTAAGCCAACGGGCGGTTTGCCTGCTCTTGTAAAAGCCCGCCTTGCCCATTTTTTTTGCCCAGTTTAAAGTGTCATTCATATGGTTAATTATATCAAATTAAGGCGGCTGATTCAAGCTTTTACCATGCCATCTTTGCCATCGGACGAATCAGTTTAATCCCGCTTAATCCCGTTGTTTAATGTATTATTTCCTCACAAACTCAAACTCGCCCAGCTTATCCTTATCCGCCTGGACAATAATGGTGTCGCCTTCCCGGAATTCGTTATCCAGCATCTTCAGCGCCAGTGGGTCTTGAATCTTATGCTGAATCATCCGCTTCAAAGGCCGCGCCCCATACGCCGGGTCAAAGCCGGCCATCGCCAGCATTTCTTTTGCCCCGTCCGTTAGCTTCAGCGTGATTTTCTGTTCAGCCAACCGCTTCCTTAAATAGTCCACTTGCAGTTCCACTATTTGCTTTATATCCTCTTTGGTAAGGCTCCTGAAGATAATAATATCGTCAATCCTATTCAGGAATTCAGGGCGGAATTGCTTCCGCAGGACATCCATAACTTTATTCCTGACTTTGGCTGTGTCTTTTTCAGCTAATTGCTCTGACATTAAATCCGTCGCCACGTTGGAGGTCATAATCACCACGGTATTCTTGAAGTTCACCACCCTGCCGTGCCCGTCGGTCAGGCGCCCGTCATCCAATAACTGCAATAATACATTAAATACTTCCGGATGGGCTTTTTCTATCTCGTCAAACAGGACCACTGCATAGGGCTTCCTGCGGACCGCTTCGGTCAACTGCCCGCCTTCATCATAGCCGACGTATCCCGGCGGCGCGCCGATTAATCTGGAGACCGTGTGCTTTTCCATATATTCGGACATATCAATCCTGACCATTGCCTGCTCGGAATCGAAGAGGAACTCCGCCAGCGCCTTGGCAAGCTCGGTCTTGCCCACGCCGGTCGGCCCCATAAATATAAAAGAGCCGATTGGCCGGTTCGGGTCGGAAAGCTGGCTGCGTGCCCGCCGTACGGCATTGGAGACGGATTTTATCGCCTCTTCCTGCCCGATGACGCGTTTGGAAACACGCTCTTCCATATGGACGAGTTTCTCTTTCTCGCCTTCCATCATCCGGGAAACCGGAACGCCTGTCCAGCGGGAAACGACCTCGGCGATATTTTCCTCGGTCACTTCTTCATTCAGCATCTTGCTGGTTTTCTGGATTTTAGCCAGGCGGTCATTTTCTTCTTTGAGCTTTTTCTCAAGTCCCGGGATAAGCGAGTATTGTATTTCCGCCACGACCTCCAAATCGCCCTTGCGTTTCAGGGTCTCGGCGCGGATTTTCTCCGATTCCAGCTGTTCCTTTATCTTCCGCAAATTCTGGATGGATGTCTTTTCCGTCTGCCACTGGGCTTTTAAGGCGGATGATTTTTCCTTCTGCTCCGATATTTCCTTTTCCACTTTCTTTAAGCGCTCCGCGGACGCTTTATCTTTTTCTTTCTTCAATGCCTGGGCTTCTATCTGCAACTGCATGATTTTCCGTTCGATGATGTCAATCTCCTGCGGCATGCTGTCCAGCTCGATTCTCAAGCCGGAGGCGGCTTCGTCCACCAAATCTATCGCTTTATCCGGCAGGAACCGGTCGGAGATATAGCGCTGGGAAAGAGTCGCCGCGGCAACGAGTGAGGCATCCTGTATGCGGACGCCGTGATGGACTTCGTAGCGCTCTTTCAAGCCGCGCAGTATGGCGATGGTGTCTTCAACCGAAGGCTCGCTGACGATAATCGGCTGGAAACGCCTCTCCAAGGCCGCGTCCTTTTCTATGTATTTACGGTATTCATCAAGGGTGGTCGCGCCGACGCAACGCAGTTCCCCCCGCGCCAGGGCGGGTTTAAGCATATTGGAGGCATCCTGTGCGCCTTCTGCCGCGCCCGCACCGACCACGGTATGGAGCTCGTCTATGAATAATATGATTTCTCCCTGCGACTGGTTAATTTCCTTGAGGACGGCTTTGAGGCGGTCTTCGAATTCGCCGCGGTATTTCGTGCCGGCGACCAGCGCGCCCAAATCCAAGGACAGCACTTTCTTATTCTTCAGGGGTTCGGGGACATCGCCGGAAACGATGCGCTGGGCAAGCCCTTCGGCAATGGCGGTTTTGCCCACGCCGGCCTCGCCGATAAGCACCGGATTATTCTTGGTGCGGCGGGAGAGGACCTGCATCACGCGGCGGATTTCCTCGTTCCTGCCGATGACCGGGTCGAGCTTTCCCTGCCGCGCCGCGGAGGTGAGGTCGCGGCAGTATTTGGTCAGGACCTGGTATTTCGTTTCCGGCTGCTGGTCGGTCACGCGCTGGGAACCGCGCACCTCGGCAAGCGCGGAATATAATTGGTCTTTGTTTAGGTTAAGTGTCTTTAATATTTTAGAAATGTTATTGTCATCCGCAAGCGCCAGAAGCAGGTGTTCGGTGGAAACGAATTCATCGGTCAGGCGCTGGGTTTCCTTGAAGGCATCGTCAAAGACCTTCTTTAATCGGGGCGAGATATAGGTCTGCCCGGTAACGCCTTCCACCTTGGGGAAATCGGAAATCACTTTGCCGACAGCCGAGGCAACAGCAAAAGGGCTCGTGCCGATTTTCTCCAGGACTGGTCCGACCACGCCTTCGCTCTGTTCCAGGAGAGCGGTCAAAAGGTGTTCGGGCTGTAATTCCTGGTTATTGTTTTTATCCGCAATTTCCTGCGCGGACTGAATTGCTTCCTGCGATTTAATGGTGAACTTTTCTAATCTCATAGAATGTATTTTACTAAAAACACAGGAATCGTCAAGAAAACTTTACAGCCACTGCCACAAAGGCAGAAAAAGCAATATCAAGTATTTAATTCTTAGTGTCTTGGTGCCTTCGTGGCAAAATATTTTCCTTTATAATTATTTGACAATTATTTTATTGCGTGGTAAGGTTTAGCAGTTCTTTTAAAACCTAAAGCGGATAACCACCCCGATTAAATATTGGGGCCCCCATATATTTGGGGGGAGGAAGTCTCCGTTAGATTCGGAGCGCTGTCCCGCAACGGTAATGCCCTCGGCTGACGTTCAGGATTTATCCTGAGCCTGTCGAAGGACAAGCCCGGACGACTGGTTATCTCGCCCCGTTAGAAGTAGGACGCCATTGGCGTCCGCCCTCGCTTTCGGCGAGTGACCTCTAACGGGGCAAGCTGAGTACCTTCGCGAGAAAAGGGAATATTAAGGAAGTGTCATTTGAGACCTCCTTTGCCTTTCCGTGAAGGTCAGGCAAGGGAGGTTTTTTTATTGGGGATTTTTACAGCAGGATTTAACTGATTAAACTGATTATCCGCCCCTCTACGAGGGACTCCCTATAATCGGGGGTCCCCGAAACAAAGTTGAGCGGGGCTAAATCCGTTTAATCCCGTTGTTAAAATACTATGAGATTGTTACTGATTCGTCACGGAGAGATCGATTTCAACCGCCAGGCGCGTTACTGCGGCATTACCGATGCCCCATTGAATAAGCACGGCATTGCCCAGGCAAGGGACCTCCGGTCATTCTTCAGCAAAGAGAAAGTGGACGCCGTTTATTGCAGTCCGCTTACAAGGACTAAACAGACCGCGCGGATTCTTTTCGGGCGGCGGCGCATCACTCTCGAACCGGCCCTCAAAGAGATTAACTTCGGCAAGATGGAATGCATGTCCGTAAAAGAGGTGAAAGAAAAGCATCCGGTCTTTTACCGCACCTGGCTCACCAATCTTAACACCGCCAAGGCGCCGGGAGGAGAAAGTGTTAACCAATGCCGAAAGCGCGTCTGGAAATTCATCAATTCGCTTATCAGGAACAGGAAAAATGCCCATAAAACCATCGCGCTTGTCATGCACGGCGGCCCGATTAAAATCTGGATAAGCGATATCATGAAATGCGGGAAAGACGGATTCTGGATGTTCCATCCGGAGCCGGCTTCGGTTACTACCGTGGAATATGATAAGGGCAGATTCTGCCTTTTAGGGAGGAACTTTTATTATGCGAAAAACTATCCGGGCTTCGGCTGGAGGCCGTGATATATTAAACAACAGGATTAAACTGATAAAACGGAATTGACCAATCTGTTTAATCATATCTAATAATAGAAGGATTTTATGCAACACAAAGCGAAAGAGGGTCTTATTTATGAAGAGTTAACACACAAAATCATTGGCGCGGCTATGGAAGTCCACCGTGAACTCGGACCGGGATTTATCGAGAAAACATACGAAAACGCCCTGATTATAGAATTGAAAGAGCGAGGAATCCCCGCGCAAACACAGAAGAAAATAACGGTGCACTATAAAAACCATCTTGTCGGTGAGCATCTTATTGATATTCTGGTGGACGAGAAAGTAATCCTGGAACTGAAAGCGGTTGAAGAACCGGGCAAAGCGCATGAAGCCCAATTAATATCATATTTGAAAGCGGCTAATATTAAAATAGGATTGCTTATAAACTTTTCAAAGGAGTCGCTGGATTGGAAACGGATTATGCTGAAGGATAATCTTTCCGTAAAGCATTAATTAAATCAGCTTAATCAGTTAAATCCAGTTGTTAAAATTATGAAAAAAGTAACATTAATACTGGGTGGCGCCCGTAGCGGGAAAAGCCACCACGCCGTGGAGATGGCCAAGCAAATTAACAAGCGCACAGTATTCCTGGCAACCCTGGAATTCCATGACGCGGAAATGGATGAGCGGATAAAACTCCATAGAAAACACCGTCCGGCTGAATGGCAGACCGTCGAGGAAGGCAAATACATAGATAAAATACTTTTTAACCTGAAAGGACTTTGCGACGTGGTGATAATAGACTGTGTGACCAATCTTGTCTCCAACCTTTTGATAGAATTGGATGATGAGGATAAAGTCGTGGAAGAAATTAAAAGTATCGTGCAAGTAATGTCCGATATGGATTGCCATATAATACTGGTCTCTAACGAGGTCGGCGAAGGAATCGTGCCGGAAACACCGCTGGGCCGGGAATTCCGCGATATCGCCGGCATGGTAAACCAGCTGATTGCCAAGCACGCTGATGAAGTGATTCTTATGTGCGCCGGGATACCCCTGTGCATAAAAGGCGGAAAAAAGAATGAGCCTGCTTGATACGGCCATAAGCAAAATAGGCGGATTGGATAATGCGGCAATGGCGCGCGCCCGGAAGCGGCTTGATAATTTAACAAAACCGCAAGGGAGCCTGGGCAGGCTGGAAGAACTCGCCAAACAAATCACTGGAATTACCGGGAAAGAAAACCCGCCGCTTAAAGACAAAGTTATCGTCACCATGGCCGGCGACCACGGCATAACCGAGGAAAAAGTGAGCGCTTACCCTAAAGAAGTAACGCCCCAGATGGTTTATAATTTCCTCTCCGGCGGCGCGGCAATCAATGTCCTGGCAAGGCAGGCCGGCGCAAGGGTGGTTGTCGTGGATATGGGGGTTGCTACGAAAATACAAGCTCAACAGTTCAATAGTTCAATGGTTCAAGGGTTAAGATTTAAGGATTGTAAAATTGGATTAGGAACAAAGAACTTTGCCAAAGGCGCGGCAATGACCAAAGAAGAAGCGATTCTGTCTATAGAAAAAGGAATCGCTGTCTTTGAAGAAGAATTCCGCAAAGGGCTTGATATCTTGGGGACAGGTGATATGGGCATTGGGAACACCACCCCGAGCGCCGCGATTATTTCGGTCATCTCCGGCAAGCCGGTTGATAAGATAGCCGGACGCGGCACAGGACTTAACGATACCGGGCTTTTACATAAAATCGCGGTTATTAAAAAAGGGATAAAGATTAACAAGCCCAATCCGCGCGATGCGATTGATGTCCTGGCGAAAGTCGGCGGATTTGAAATCGGCGGGCTTACCGGCGTAATATTGGCCGGGGCGGCGCATCGGGTTCCGGTTGTTATAGACGGATTTATTTCCACCGCCGCAGCGATGCTTGCGGTTAAATTAGCGCCAAAGTCCAAAGATTTCCTCATCTCCAGCCATTGCTCGGCGGAAAACGGGCATAAATGCGCACTTGAATACATGGGAATGAGGCCGTTGCTGGATTTAAACATGCGGCTGGGTGAAGGCACGGGCGCGGCGCTGGCGATGAGCCTGGCCGAAAGCGCTATCAGGATTATGACGGAAATGGCGACATTTGATAGCGCAGGGGTGGCAAAGAAAAACAAGTAGCGCGCAGTGAGTAGTGAGTAGAGAGGGATAATTCCTCGCTGCTCGTTGCTCGCTACCGGCTACTGGATATAAGATATGAAATCGTTGCTAATTGCTATACAATTTCTTACCAGATTACCGATTCGCATCAAAGAAGTTAAGCCGGAAGACCACGCGCGGTCGATGATGTGGTTCCCTTTGGCTGGAATCTTTATCGGACTGGTTCTGGCATTAATCGCTTATGAATCATTCCTGTATAATCTGCCGGGCTCCATTACGGCGGCTTTGATTATCCTGGCAATGGTTATCATTACCGGCGGACTGCATCTGGACGGATTAAGCGATACCTGCGACGGATTCTACGCCGGCAAAGACCGGGAAGATATTTTGCGGATTATGCGCGACCCTCATACCGGCGCCATGGGGATTATCGGAATCGTCACGGTGCTTTTGCTGAAATACGCTGTCTTAGCAGAACTCGTATCTTCGCTTCCGTTCCGCCCGCTATACATCTCTCTGGCAATTGCGCCCATGATAAGCCGGTGGGGAATGGTTATGGCATCAAGCATCTCTCCCGCGGCGCGCGAGGACGGAAAACTCCTGCCTTTTATACAACACCTGCGCGTCAAGCACTGGCTTATCGCGACCATGCTTACATATATTATCGCTATTGGGCTATTGGGAAACCACGGCTTCGTGCTTTGCATGATCGGATTAGGCGCTGTGGTTATCGGCGTCATTTATTTCCGGCAGAGAATCGGCGGCGTTACCGGCGATACACTGGGCGCGTTAAATGAAGTTATCGAGTTAATCGTCTTGTTCAGTATTTATATGATGTATAGAATATGCTAAAAGTTTCAAGTTTCAAGTTAGAAGTTGCAAGGACCTTCGTGGTTTTCTGTCTTTACTTGCTCACTGTTAATTGTTCATTGTTAATTTGCGTGTCTTGCTCCAGAGAAAAACCCGCTCTGCCGGCAAGCGGACCGACTATCACGGATGCCACGGGAACAGCGGTTCCCTTAAACCCGCCGCCAACGCGGATAATATCGCTGGCGCCATCCATCACCCAAAATATCTATACGCTCGGGGCTGGAGATAAATTAATCGGGGTAACCACCTACTGCAAACTGCCCCAAGGCGAAAACAAGGCGCGAATCGGGAACGTCTGGGAGCAGGATATAGAAAAAGTCCTCCAGCTAAAACCGGATTTAATACTGGCCACCAAGGAAATAAACCAATCCGAACCCGTCAATAAGCTGAGAAGTTACGGATTGCGCGTATTTGCCTTCCCGGAGGTGAAGACGTGGGAAGACATCAAGAACGAATTCGCCTTAACAGGAAAGTTTTTAGGCAAGGAAGAAATAGTCCAACAATTATTAAAGGAATATGAACTAAAACTAAAAAGTATTGAAATACAAAAACTCAGCACTTCTTCTGAGCAACCCACTGTTTTTATCCAACAATCGGAACAGTTTCATACAGTAGGTAAAGACACTTTTATAGATGCGGCTATTAATTATGCGGGGACATTGAATGTTGCTTGGAATACCATAGGACGCTGGCCAATGCTTAGCATAGAGGAAATAATAAAACAAGACCCTGATTTAATCCTAATCTCAACCATGGGCGAAGCGACCGCGCAGGCGCTGGAAAACTGGAAAAGGTATCCGTCGCTCAAAGCCGTTAAGAATAATAAAATAATCGTGATAGATGCGGATATCTGCTGCCAGGCGACACCAGATAGCTTTATTAAACTGGTAGAGATAATTTCGGAAAATATAAAATGAATCGTTTAATATTCTTTGTTTTAATCATTTTAGCAATCCTAAGCTCTGTTATCGCACTGCGGGTGGGAAGCGGGGCAATAAGCTGGCAGGAATTCTGGCAGGCGCTTTTCAATCCTTCCGAATCGAGCGCCGCGCAGATGATACTATGGATGCACCGCCTGCCCAGGATTCTGGCCGCATTATTAATCGGCGCCGGATTATCGGTGAGCGGATGCGTCCTGCAGGGCCTCTTAAGAAATCCCTTGGCTGAACCTTATACGCTGGGTATTTCCGGAGGCGCGGCGTTAGGAGCAACCGCGGGCATACTCATTATCCCGGGATTCCTTGGTGCGTGGTCGCTTCCCTTTGCCGCATTTGCCGGCGCGGCTTTGGTCAGCGCCTTGGTTTACATGATTGCCGGACAGCACCGCTTTTCCGTTATCGGGCTCGTTCTGGCAGGCGTAATCCTGAGCTTTATCTCATCATCACTTGTCCTTTTGATATTCAGCCTGATTAACCCGATAGAAATAAATTCCATTTTATTCTGGCTTATCGGGAATCTTTCTTCGCTGAGGCCGGAAATGCTTCATGTGATTCCTTTCTTTATCACCATCGGGATTATCCTGCTCTATTTATTCGGGCGGGAGCTGGACGCCATGTCTTTGGGAGACGAAAAGGCGTTTCATCTTGGAGTGAATACGATTACGGTCCGTAAGTGGTTGTTTATTATCACCTCACTGGTTGTGGGCGGGTGCATCGCTACGGCCGGGATGATTGGTTTTGTCGGGTTAATCATCCCACATCTTATGCGGTTGATAATCGGGCCGAAGCACCGCCCGCTAATCGTAGCAAGCGCCCTGGCCGGAGCCGCGTTTCTGGTGATTTGCGACACAATAGCCCGGACACTTTTGAGCAGTTACGGACAGGAACTGCCCGTGGGCGTGGTGACAGGCATTATCGGCGGAATGTTTTTCTTGTTATTCCTGATGAAACGGAAATTGAATTACCAATAATCTAATATGTTAGAAGTAAATAATTTAACTTCCGGTTATTCCGGCGCGGCCAAAGTGGTCGAAGATATCACTTTCCGGGTATTGCCGGGCGAGGTGGTCGGGATAATCGGCCCGAACGGAGCCGGGAAAACCACCCTTTTTAGAGCGCTCACCCGCTTATTAAAACCGTGGGCGGGTGAAATCCGCTATCGCGGAAAGAACATCCAGGAAATCCCGATAAAAGAGCTGGCGCAGTTGATAGCGGTCCTGCCGCAGAATCTGCCTTTGGCATTTTCCTTTACGGTAAAGGATTTCGTGCTGATGGGACGCCTGCCCCACATGGGCATGTGGCAGAACTTACGGGAAAGAGACCGCGCAATCGCCACGGATATGATGCGCCTGACGGAAATAGAAACTCTCGCCGAACGATATGTCACAGAATTATCAGGCGGTGAATTACAGCGCGTTATGCTCGCCCAGGCCTTGACGCAGGAACCGGAATTATTGTTGCTGGATGAGCCGACTTCACACCTGGATATCGGGCACCAGGTGGAAATAATGGATATGATTACGCATCTTAAGGCAGAAAAGAATCTGACTATACTAATGGTTTTGCATGACTTGAACCTGGCCGCCTTGTATTGCGACAGGTTAATACTTTTGAATAACGGCAAAATACATTCAAGCGGGACGCCGAGCGAGGTATTAACCTATCAGAATATAGAAGCTGTTTACAAAACGGTCGTGGTGGTAAAGGAAAACCCGATTACCCAACGGCCGCATGTGCTTTTGATACCGAAGGAGCGGTGGAAATAACCGTTTAAAGGTTTAAGGGTTCAAGAGTTTAAAGGATTATCTTTTGAACCTTTAAACTATTAAACTTTTGAACTATGTATATATCATCGTGGAGCGGCGGAAAAGACAGTTGCTTGGCTTGTTATAAAGCAATCCAGTCCGGTTATAGGATTTCGCATCTGGTAAACTTTATCTCGGCTGAGTTTAAACGGGTCAGCTTCCACGGCACGCCGGCAAAGTTGGTCCAAAGGCAAGCGGATGCTATCGGAATCCCTTTATTGCAGAAAGAGGCCCATCCCGAAGACTACGAGCCATCTTTTAAGGAAGCGGTTAACCAATTGCGAATGGCGAATGGCGAATGGGGAATTAAAAATTCCGAATCCCGAATCCCCAATTCCGCACTTGAGGGCATGGTTTTCGGTGATATTTATCTGCAGGAACACCGGCAATGGACAACGCGCGTCTGCAACGAACTCGGCATACAAGCAATAGAGATGCTCTGGGGCATGCGTACGGAAGATATACTGGATGAATTCATCGGCCTTGGATTCAAATCGCTTATCATTTCCGCCAAGGCATCGCTTATTGGCAAGGAATGGGTCGGTAAACTAATCAGCCATGAATTCATAAACTATCTTAAAAATGAAAAGCCCCATGTGGACATCTGCGGGGAAAACGGGGAATACCACACGTTCGTATTTGACGGGCCGTTATTCAAGAAACCTGTAAAGGTTGCAAAACAGGAGGTGATAGAAAAAGAAACGCCTTATGGCAAATGGTATTTTTTGGATATGGAATAATCAAATCTGCCGGCGTCCCGACGTATGTCGGGACTTTGCCCGGCCGGCATGATTTAGTTTTTAGATATTAAAACAGAATAGTTTTAAGAAAGGGATATATCATGAAACGTTTTATAATAATAGGCTTTTCTCTGTGTGCTCTGTGTTTCTGCGGTTTGCCAACCAAGGCTGAAGAAGAGATGGAAGAAATCGTGGTTACCGCCACGCGCGAGGAAAAACCGCTGAAGGACGCGCCCGGCGCAATCACTCTTATCAAGCAATCGGAAATAGAAGGCAAGAATACGCTTGATATTACCAATGCGCTTGCCTATAGCCCGGGCGCTAAGATACTGCGCTACGGCTCGCTCGGCTCGAACGCCACTATTCACCTGAGAGGCTTGTATTCACAGCATACGCTGGTCATGGTTGACGACCGAATCATCAACGCGCCATCAAGCGGGGGAGCGGATTTATCGTTTCTCTCCGCGGATAATGTCGAACGGATTGAAATCATGCGCGGGGCGGCTTCTTCCCTCTACGGAGGCAACGCCGTTGCCGGGGTGATCAATATCATTACCAAAAACCCATCTGGCCAGCCAAAAAGCTATCTCAACACATTATACGGCTCTTATGACACGTCCATTACACAGTTTTCGGACAGCCGTTCTTTCGGCGGTTTCGGATACATCTTTAATGGAAACTATAAATCATCGCAGGGGCACCGCGACAACAGCGCCTATTACTCAAACGACAGCCATCTCAAAATGAATTATAAATGGGCGGATGAAATGAAGCTGTCGCTTGATATCGGCGCAAACGAAGGCAAAAACGATTTGCCCGGCACGCGCCCGGCAAAAGACCCGGCATTAAGAACCGCCTCCCAAAAAACATTCGGCGACAGCAAGATTTCCACCAGCCGCGATTCAGGGGAAAGCGCGAAATCATACCTAAACCTCGTCTTTAACATAGGGCATTTCAAGGTTAAACAATATGGCAATTACTGGGATGATATTAATCACCAGGAATGGATTTCCGTGGGCGCGCATTACACCCGGAACAGCAATTACCGCAGCGCTACTTACGGAACGGAAATAATCGCCGACTTGGATTATTCCTATATTAACCACTGGACCGCCGGCTTGAGCGCAGGCGGGGCGCGTTACAAGATACATGATGACGAGGTTAATTTACAAACCGTAACCCTTACCGAAAGCAAATGGAACGCACGCAGGGGCAATTACGCCGCATTCGCCCAGAACGAAATAAAACTGGATAACATCCTTTTTACCATAGGCGGACGCTGGGATAACCCGACTGATTTCGCGACTCAGCTTACGGGCAAAGGCAATATCCTCTGGCACATAAACGAGACCACATCCATGCGCGTTTCCGGAGGCAGTTCTTACCGAGCGCCTTCCCTTAACGACCTTAACTGGCCAAAAGACGCATTTTCCGAAGGGAATCCGGAATTGCAGCCGGAAAAAGGCAAGACCTACGAAGCCGGAATAAAACATGAACTTAAACCAGTCGCATTGGTTACAGAACTGACTATCTTCAGGCAGAATCTTAAAAACATGATCGCTTGGGCACCGACCGGCTCTATGGGACCCTGGGGTAACAGATGGCATCCTTCAAACCTTAATACCGCGTGGATTACCGGGCTGGAATTGGGGGTAACCTACCGGCAGATAAAAAATATTACGTTCAACCTGAATTATACTTTTCTGGACGCATATCAGCGAAACAAAGAAGCGCGCCAGTATATCTATGACCCGTTTACCTGGGCGACCCTGGCTGTCATCAGCAAATCAGAAACCCGCCAACTGGCTTATACGCCTGTCCATAAAACTGATATCGGAATAAACTTTGCCAATCTCGGCGGGGCGGAAAACTTGTTTCTGGATATGGATGTGCAATATATCGCATCCACCTACCAATACTACGGAAATAGCGACCTTGGTTTTCCCGTGGAAACAGCCTGGACAGAAACCAAAAAGCAGGGCGGTTACTGGCTGGTGAATATGAAGATAAGGAAAAACACCGCGGGCAATTTCGGGTTCTTTATTGGAATGGAAAATATTACCAATAAGGAATATGTTATCCAGCTGGGCAGTTCGATTAATGACCGCGGCTATCCCATGCCGGGGAGAACGGTATTGGCAGGTGCCGAGTTCAGGTTTTAAATATAATCATTTAAGTCAAATTATATTTTTATTGCCTTTGTGGATTTTTTGTCTTACAATATACGACGTTATGGCGGAAATGAAATGCACTCGAGAAGCGTGCGGAAGCGCGCTGGTGGAATTGGGAAAAATAAACCCCAATGTAGTCGTACTTTCCGCAGACTTGGCCGGCTCAACTAAGACAAGCGATTTCCAAAAAGCCTTCCCGGATCGGTTTTTTAATATGGGAATCGCCGAAGCCAATATGATGAATACCGCCGCGGGACTGGCGTTTTCCGGCAAAATTGCCTTTGCCACAACCTTCGCAATATTTGCCACCGGACGCCCATGGGAACAAATCAGGAATACGATTGCCTATACCAAAGCCAATGTCAAAATAGTCGCCACACACGGAGGCGTTGCGGTCGGCCCGGACGGCGCTTCTCATCAGGGAATTGAGGATATCGCTCTCATGCGCGTGATTCCGGGAATGACCGTTATCATTCCCTGCGATGCCGTGGAAACGCCCAAGGCAATATTCGCCGCCGCCCAGATTAAAGGCCCGGTCTATATCCGTCTTTCCAGGCCGAAACTGGCGGTGATTACAAATCAAACAGATTATTTTAAGGTGGGTGGGACCAATATTTTACGCGAGGGAAATGATGTTACAATCATCGCCTGCGGAATAATGGTTGCCAAGGCGCTGGAAGCGGCGGATGCCCTGAAAGCGCAAAACATAAGCGCCACAGTAGTCAATCTCCACACGATAAAACCGCTTGATAACGACAGTATCATCAGCCTTGCCAAAAAGACCGGAGCCGTTGTCACAGCCGAAGAACATCTTGTTGCCGGAGGCATGGGAAGCGCTGTCGCGGAATTATTGAGCCGCAACCATCCAGTGCCGATTGAAATGGTCGGGATAAACGACCGGTTCGGGCAATCCGGCGAATCGGATGAACTGCTTAAATATTATCATCTTACCGCAGAGGATATCGTCGGCGCCGCAAAAAAAGCAATAAGCCGCAAAAGGACCCAATAAAATCCACTACTAGAGGGAAAAGAAACAAAATGATCATCTCGTTTAAAATCAGCAAGCTTCATATTGTTCTGTTTATCTTCGCCCTAGTGGCGGCGTTTCTGATAGCAACTAAAATATCAGGAGGTTCCTCGGACTCCCAAATCGTTGAAAAAGAAGTAAAGAAAATCGTCACGGTTTATGATATCATCAAAAATAATTACGTAAACGATGTTAAATCTGAAGATATATTCAATAACGCCTTTAAAGGCATGCTTAATAATCTTGATCCCTATAGTGATTATTTTTCCCCGGATGAATACAGAGAATTCCAGATTTCAATGAAAGGCGAACTTACCGGGGTGGGAATGGAAATCACCATGGAAAATGGGATGCTTAAGGTCATTGCCCCGCTGGAAGACTCGCCTGCTTTCCGGGCAGGAATACTCGCCGGAGACCATATCCTGGAAATAGACGGGGAATCTACAGAATCTTTCACGCTTTCCGATTGCTTCCGCCGTATCATAGGGAAAGAAGGAACCGAAGTCACCTTAACACTCCTTCACCAGGGAGAAGACACTCCCCAAAAAATCACCGTTATCAGGGAAAAGATAAAGATAAAAAGCGTGAAATACGCCCATATAATAAACAAAGAAGAAAATATTGGCTATATCCGCATTACTAATTTCCAGGAAGATACAAGCGAGTCGTTTGCGCAAGAGGTAAAAAACCTGCGGGAAAAAGGGATAAAGTCCCTCATAATAGATTTGAGATTTAATGGAGGTGGACTGATGATCCCTGCCGTAGAAATATCCAATATGTTTATCAAGAATGGCATTATCGTTTCCACCAAGGGGCGGGCTGAAGACTCCAAAGAAATCTACAAAGCCGAACCTAAAAACGCTGTTTTTGACGGGGTGCCTTTAGTTATTCTCATTAACGGATATACCGCCAGCGCTTCAGAAATATTTTCGGGCGCCATCCAGGACCATAAAAAAGGAATACTAGTCGGTTCGCGTACATACGGCAAAGGACTTGTCCAGACGCTCGTGGAAATCCCCGGAGATAAATCCGCCGTAAAACTTACTATTTCTAAATATTATACTCCTTCCGGCAAATGCCTGCAAAGGCAAAAAGATAAGAATTACGGATTGGATCCTGATGAATTGGTTGAACTCTCTACCGCGGAGGAGGTGGAATTATTAAAAGCGCGCAGCCGGGGAGACCAGATTGATATAACACACGATAAGCAACTTGAAAAGGCGATAGAAAAACTAAGCCTGCCTAAATGACGGGGACGGCCGACTGGTCAACGCTTAAAACTTATCTTTAATCTGATCCGCCAGGTTTACCTTATTTTTCTCCTCGTATTCCTGCAGTTTCTCTATCCGCTTGAGGTCATCCTTAATACGATTAACCAGTTTGAAAATATAAGGTCTGCCTTTTAACCGGTCACCCAGGTCTTTAAGCATCCTTTCCCAGCTGCCGCCATAGAGTTCGTCCCTCAATGTAATAAGCATTTTTTCCTCCGAAGATAGATTTTCCGCAAAAGATTTATTCTTTCCTGCCATAATCTCTGCTATACTTATATTATCAGCTATATTTCACAAGTAGTTTAGCAAAATTTTAGTAAAAAAGTAATTTTTAGTCTGCAAGACAGATGATTTCGGCTACCTTTAACCACATATAAAAGCTATCGGGAAACATCTCGCTTTTATTAATTGACTTTTAGCTTTATCGGAAGTAATATAATAAGTTTAAAAGCCCATATGAACGAGCTAATTGTTCCGGAATATTTGACGAATAATCTGGATTGGATAAGGCAGAAAATCGAGAAATCGGCTCGTAAGGTAAACAGGGATCCTTCGGAAATTAAACTGATAACAGTTACTAAATACGCGGACATTGAAACCATCGGGTATTTACCAGCACTCGGACTCTTCGATTTAGGGGAAAACAAAGTTCAGGAACTGGTAAAAAAAGCAGAGGCTTTACCGGATTCGGTAACCTGGCATATGATTGGTCATATGCAGACTAATAAAATCAAGAGGGGGTTGCCTTTTTTTAATTACCTGCACTCGCTGGACAGCTTGCATCTGGCAGAGGCGCTGGAAAACGAAGCTAACAGGATCAATAAGCAACTTAATGTTTTTATCCAGCTTAATATAAGCGGGGAAGAATCGAAATACGGGATAAAACCGGAAGAGCTCTTTAATTTTTACGGGAAAGCAAAGGATTATTCCCATCTGAAAATTATCGGCTTGATGACCATTGCACCAGAAGCAACTAACCCTGAAGAATCCCGCCCCGTATTCCGAAAACTCCGGGAATACCTCGACGAATTGAAAACTAAAATGACTGGTCAGGCAAGAAATGATTTCTGCCACCTGTCAATGGGCATGACCCAGGATTATGATGTCGCGATAGAAGAAGGGGCTACGTTCATCAGAATCGGGACAGCTCTTTTTAAAGAAGCGGCCTAAATAACTTTTATATCTTGTAATATTATGCCTCGTTTAATAGTAGAAAAAGGCCCTGATAAAGGCAAATCCATCCGCATCAGCGGAAACGACACCATTGTCATTGGACGGGAAACTACCGCTAACCTGCGCTTAAGCGACATCATGGCTTCGCGCATGCACTTCCGGATAGAATTCCGCGCGGACGGCGGTTATTACCTGATAGATTTGAACAGCATGAACGGCACCTTTGTTAACGGACAGAAAGTCAAAGAACGCGCACTAAAACTGGGAGACAAGGTACAAATCGGCGAAACTCTTTTCACTTTTATGGGAGATATCGAAGCCCAGAAACAGGGACCCATCGGTCAGACTATCGGCGGATACACCATCATGGAACGCGTCGGCCGCGGCGGCATGGGCACGGTTTATAAAGCACTCCAGATTTCTTTAAATCGCGTGGTAGCGTTAAAGCTCCTCTCGGATGAATTGGTAAAGGATAAAACATTCATCAACCTCTTTGTGCAGGAAGCCCGCGCGGCTGCCCAGCTTAACCACCCCAATATCGTCCAGGTTTACGATGTCGGTTCCGACAAAGAAGTTTACTTTTTCTCCATGGAATATGTGCCGGGTGCCAGTCTGCAGGATATACTTTCCAAACGTAAGAAACTACCGCCGGAAGTGGCCGTCGGCATTGTTTTCCAAGCGGCCCAGGGACTGGAATACGCGGAAAAGAAAGGCATCGTCCACCGCGATATCAAACCTGATAATCTTATGATGGGGGAAAACGAAATAATTAAAATAGGAGACCTCGGCCTGGCAAAAAGCCTCAAAGCCCCTTTCGCCGAAGAACAGGCAAGCAGCGTTTTCGGCACTCCCCATTACGTCGCGCCTGAACAGGCAACGGGAAAGCCGGTTGACCACCGGGCGGATATATATTCGCTCGGCTCTACTTTTTACCGCATACTTACCGGCATAACGCCATATTCCGGGTCTAGCGTCAAAGAAATCATCGCCAAGAAAATCAAGGATGACCCGACCCCCATTAAGCAATTGGAACCCGGCTTATCCAGCGAACTCAGCAAAATAATTGATAAAATGATTAAAAGGAATCCAGACGAACGTTTCCAGACTTTTTCCGAAGTCCTGAAAGCGCTGGAAACGATTAAAAGCGGAGTCATTAGCACACGGGCAACATCCACTCCGGATGACACCTCCAAAAAAGAACCCTCTAAAGAGGAAGGCACGCTGCCGAAAAATCTGATAGATAGCATTGTGTTACCGGTGATACTAACCGTACTTTCCGGATTAAGCCTGTTCCTTATAGTCTGGCATCATTATAAAAATATCGGGCCTGGATTTGAGCCTACGGTTATTCCCCAGAACGGGTTCCAGCCGGATGAAAAACAGATTATTGCGGAAATTGATAAATTGGACACGGCTTTAAAAGACACCCCTCAAGATGATGTCGAACTCCTCATGGAGCTTATTACACGCTATGAGAAATTAACAGAAAAATGCCGCAATATAAAATTATCAATTGTGGTCCAGGTAAAACTAGCTGACCTAGACAAACGTTTTAACCAGATAAGCGAACCGGTTAGGCAAAAATATAAAGAAAAGAAATCATCCGAGCTTTTTACCGCCTTAACGGAAGAGACAAGCCACGAACGCCAGCAGATTATTACGCTTGCCAAAACAGGCGACGTCGATTTCTATATAAAAAAATGGATTGAAGGATGGGAAAATTTCAAGCTTAAATATGCCGGCACAGCTTCGGTTGCCCATGCGGATGAACAAATACGGCAAGCAAACCTGTTTAAAGGGCGCATCGAAAACAGCCGGGAACATTATGAAAAACTTCAGCCTCAGGTTAAAAACGCGGTTAAAGAGCATCGTTTCAAAGAAGCATATGATATAACGACCGGTTTTATAAATGATGAAAAATATCAGGATACTCTCTATAACATAGTCGCCTCGGAATTGCTCCTTGAGATAAAAAACCGCGGGTTGGATGATTTCCAGGAAACCCGTAACGAAGCGGTAAAACTTATGGCGGAAGAAAAGCTGGAGGAGGCCAAGAAGTTACTGGAGAAAAAACAGGGGTTTTACGGCGAACCGGAACTAGAACAGATGGTCCGGGATAATTTGGCTGATATAGAACAGAAAATACAACAACAAAAAAACACGGCATTTCAAAAGCTACTTGGGATCGATGAAGGAATATTCTACCGGACATATCCTGATGTCCTTATGCTGGTCCACGAAAGCGATTTGTCCAATCCGGATAAACTTCTCAAAGAAGCGGAATCGCTTTTGAATATAATTACTGTTAAAACACCTGATTATAACGAGCGGAAAAAAGATATCCTTTATGAACTCACTTGCGAAATCCGAATAATGAACCAGCTGAAACTCAATGCCGCGCAGTTTAAGGGTAAAAAATCCCTCAGAAACCAGAAAATAAGCGATATCTCCAACAGCGGTATTGTCCTGCAGAACGGGGAACTGGTTCTCTGGCGCAAAATCTCATCTCCGGAACTTTTCGATTTAATCAGCAAAGGATGGAAACTTTCCAGCAGCGAAACTCTTAAATTAGCAATTCTTTGCCTAAAAAGGGGAGGCATGATAAACGAGGCGAAAACACTCCTGAACACGGCCTTAAAAAACAATCAGGACAAAGAAGAAACGGCTGTTATAAATAAATATCTCGGCAAGCTTGAGGAATCCGTTCCGATGAGGGAAAAAGACGCTGATTTTATTTTCCGCCAAGCAAATGCCCAGTTTAATGACCAAAACTATTTTAGCGCCCTCAAAAGCTATAACCTGATTAAATACCGTTTTGTCGATACCAAGCTATACCGGCAGGCGGAAAATTTCATCGATAAAAAAATCATCGAAATTGAGGAGCGACTTAAATGACAAAAACGAAACTATCGGCTAAGATTAAAGAGGCGACAAACACCATACGCAAAAAACTGGCCTTTAAACCTGATGTGGGCGTTATCCTCGGCACGGGGCTGGGAAAACTGGCCGAGGAAATTAAAGTAAAGGCGGTATTGCCTTACTCCAAAATACCGCATTTTCCTGTTTCCACCGTACTTTCCCACAAAGGCGAGCTGTTGCTGGGCACATTAAACGGAACAAAAGTCATCGCCATGGACGGCCGGTTTCATTACTACGAAGGCTACTCACTTGAAGATATCACCTTGCCGGTGAGGGTAATAAAAGCGCTTGGGGCAAAAACGCTTATTGTTTCCAGCGCAGTCGGCGGCTTAAACCCGAAATACCAGCGGGGCGACCTCATTATCATTGAAGACCACATAAATCTCATGGGCGTAAATCCGCTTATTGGACCAAATGACGACACTCTCGGCACCCGCTTCCCGGATATGAGCGAGCCATATAACCGGAAATTCATCGCGCAGGCAGAATCCATTGCCAAAAAACTCGGCATAACCGCGCACCGTGGGGTTTATGTCGCGCTTACCGGGCCGAACCTAGAAACCCGCGCGGAATACCGCTTCCTGCGTATTATCGGCGCTGATGTGGTCGGCATGTCCACCGTTCCGGAAGTGATTGTCGGCATCCATGCGGGCTTGAAAATACTGGGCATTTCCGCCGTGACCGATATGTGCATACCGGAAACGCTCCGCCCGGCTAATATAAAAGAAATCATTAAAATCGCCAACCAAACCGAACCGAAAATGACCGCTTTGGTTAAAGAATTTATCAGAAAAATAAATTAGGAGAGGAAAAATGAAAGAATTATCGCAGATAACTTTGGACACGGCTCAATCCAAGGGGGCCAGTTACGCGGATATCCGCATTATTAAGCTGGATACGGAAAGTATCGGCGTGCGCAACGGCCGCATTGTCGCCATGGACCACGACGAATCATACGGATTCGGCGTAAGGGTGCTGGCAAACGGCGCTTGGGGCTTTGCTTCCAGCACGCGTGTCAACCCTTCAGAGATCAGCCGGATAAGCGCTCTGGCCGTGGAAATCGCTCAGGCAAGCGCCCGCTTAAAAAAAGAAGATATCAAGCTGACCCAGGAACCTGTCTATAAGGATAAATGGCAAACCCCATATCTAATAGACCCTTTCAAAGTCCCGATGGATGAAAAACTGGACATCCTTTTTAAAGTAGATGCCATCCTGCGCAAAAACCGCAAGATTGCCGTTGCCATAAGCAGTATGGGTTTCCGCAAAGAGCGCCAGTGGCTGGCAACTTCAGAAGGAAGTTTTATCGAGCAATTATTACTGCGCAGCGGCGCCGGCTATTCCGCCACTGCCGTGGATAAAGGAGAATCCCAGATACGTTCTTACCCGACTTCGTTCGGCGGGCAGTATATGTCACTCGGCTATGAATTGATAAACAACCTTAGGCTGGTGGAAAATGCCGCGCGTACCCGCGACGAAGCTGTCGAACTCCTTACAGCTAAACCATGTCCAAGCGGTAAAACGGATTTGATTCTCGGCGGGGCACAACTGGGGCTTCAAATACATGAATCCGTCGGACACCCAACAGAACTGGACCGCGTATTCGGAGCTGAGGAAAGTTACGCCGGCAGGAGTTTCCTCACCCCGGAAAAATATACCGGGCACTTTAAATACGGCTCCCCTATCGTCAACTTGGTAGGCGACGGTACCGTGCCTGGAGGACTGGCAACAATTGGTTATGATGATGATGCCGTAAAAGCCCAGCGCTGGCATATTGTGGAAAGCGGCATTTTCAAAGGCTACCAGACAAATCGCGAATTCGCCGGCAAAGTAGGCGATAAAGCAAGCCGCGCCTGCTGCCGCGCGGATGGATTTAATCGAATTCCTATGGTTCGCAACAATAACATCAGCCTTATGCCCGGAGATTGGGAATTGGACGATTTAATAGCCGATACCAAAAATGGCCTTTATATGGAAACCAACCGTTCCTGGAGCATCGACCAGATGCGTCTGAATTTCCAGTTCGGTTGTGAAATCGGCTGGGTAATCAAAAACGGCAAGAAAACCCACATGGTGAAAAACCCGACTTACCAGGGCATTACCCCAGAATTCTGGAGCTCTTGCGACGCCATCTGCAATGAAAACCACTGGGTTTTATGGGGCGTGCCCAACTGCGGCAAGGGAGAACCCTCGCAAACCGCGGAAATGTCGCACGGCACCAGCCCGACCCGTTTCCGTAATGTTACCGTAGGCGTAAAATAAAAATATGTTTAACAATATTCTCGGCCAAGAACAGCCGAAAGCTCTCTTCGGCGATATCATAAAAAAACGGAAGCTGGCGCACGCCTATATCTTTTCCGGGCCTGAAGGAGTCGGCAAGTTTCTATTTGCCCAAGAACTGGCAAAGGCACTCCTTTGCGAAAAAGGCACAGGCTGCGGCAAGTGTCGCTCATGCCTGCGCACAGAGCACAAAAACCACCCTGCTTTAAATATCTTATCCGTTCCTGAGAAAAAGAAAAACATCCCGATAGAAGCCGTCCGTGAGCTGGAACATGAAATAGCCCTGAAACCGTTTGAAGGCAGATACAAAATTTTTATCATCAACAATGCGGAAACTTTGTCTGAAGAAGCCACCAACGCCATCCTGAAAACGCTGGAAGAGCCGCCCCCTTATTCATTAATTATCCTGATAAGCTCCAAGCCGGAATCGTTATTGCCGACCATTCTTTCCCGTTGCCACCTTATTCGTTTTTATCCGTTACCGGAAAGCGCCCTTAAAGGATTGCTTTCCAAATCCATAAAAGGCAAGTTAACCGAAGCAGAGTTGAAAATCTTGATAGCCCTTTCCGGCGGCTCGGCCGGGCAGGCACTGGAACTTTATGAAAAAGGCTTTATCCCCCACCGGCAGAAACTCATCAGGGGCGCGCTCCAGCCAAGCTCAGCCCTGACAGAGGACATCATCGGGTTCGCCAAAAGGGAAAAAGAAAACGAGGACATCAGGACAAGCATCATACGCCAGTTGAAAATAATATCGCTTGCATTGCGCGATTTGATGCTCTTAAACCTCGGCATCGGCGACGATAAAACAATCTTTAATTACGATAACATCGTCTCCTTAAATAAGGCGAAGGGGTTATTTCCGCTCCGGCGTGTTTCCAAAGCGATTGAAACAATCATCCAGGCAGAACAATATATCCGGCTTAATATGAATTACAATCTTGTTGTAACCAATACGGTTATTAATATATAATAGGGGAAAATATGTATATTGCAACAGTTCGTTACGGGATAGCGCGTTTAATCGGTGATTTTAAGACTAGTTTAAGTGATTTACGGCGTGGGGAAACGGTCGTGGTAAAAACCGAGCGCGGGACGGAAATCGGCATTGTTATTTCTTCTGCGGCTCCCACAGAAACTGTGGCACCAGCCAAAGACACCCAGAAGACGGATGGCGCACCTCTCCCAGCACCGCCTCTGGCGGAAAGTACCGGAGAAGTCTTACGTCGCCTGGCAACAGAAGACCAAAAAGAACTGGATAACATTTGCCAGATTAAAATTCCCAAGGAAATGGAATACTGCCAGTCGAAAATAAAGGCGCTCAACCTAGCGATTAACCTGATCTGTGCCGAGCACCTGCTGGGCGGTGAAAAGATAATCTTTTACTTTATCGCGGACGGCAGGATAGATTTCCGGGAACTGGTCAAGGAACTGGCGCGCGAATATAAAACCCGGATAGAAATGCGCCAGATAGGCGTGCGAGATAAAGCACGCTTCCTGGGTGATTTCGAACACTGCGGACAGGAACTCTGCTGCAAAACCTTCCTTAAAGGGCTCGAACCGGTCACTATGAAAATGGCCAAGCAGCAGAAAACCATGATGGACCCTTCCAAGATTTCCGGCAGATGCGGTCGCCTGATGTGCTGCCTGCGTTTTGAGGACGAAACATACACTGAGCTTAAATCCAAACTCCCTAAAAAAGGCAGCCGGGTAAGAACCGCCAAAGAAGTGGGCGATATCATTGATGTGGATATCTTAAGCCAAAAAATGCTTATCGAACTTGAAGACAGAACCAAGGTTAAAATAAACGCCTCGGATATCATAGAAACAATCCGCGGTCCCATCCTTAAAGTAAGCGCGGAAAAGGAAGAGGAAGAAGAAACTCCGGAAAAACATTCTTAATTAAATTATGCTACGCGTTCTTGCTGTTAGGCGTATTCTGTGTGATTCCGCGGCAAAACTAATTTATTTGAATTTATATCGGCCTTGTGATAATATTTGGATAAATTAATTCCGTAATAAGGGAGGTGGTTTATGTCTCCGAAAATACATTTGTTTATCTGGTTATCCGTAATAATTTTCCTGCTGGGATTTTTTTCCTTCCCCATAGCCGGCTTAATGGGACAGGATGAGACAAAACCTATTGACGGAACCGATGGCAGCGAAAATTCCAAGGAAGATGAAATACTTCCGGGAGAGGAAGAAACTTTCCCCAAGCCAAAGATTCTGGAACAGGAAATGGTCCTGGTAAAAAGCGGGCAGTTCTTAAGAGGTAGTAAACCGGAAGACCAGAACGCTGATATCAACGAACAGCCCCAGTATAAAGTATATTTGAAGGCCTTTTATATAGATAAATACGAAGTGACCAACGCCATGTATAAGAAATTTGTAGATGCCAAAAACTATAAACCCCCGCGCCACTGGGTGGACGGCGAAATCCCTTTCGACAAGGAAAATTATCCGGTGGTATATGTTTCCTGGGAAGACGCCAAGGCTTATGCCGACTGGGCGGAAAAAAGGCTTCCGACCGAAGCCGAGTGGGAAAAGGCCGCTCGGGGTGACGAAGGCTTTATCTATCCTTGGGGCAACGATTTCGATAAACTTAAATGCCGTAACGCCCTTTCCAATATACGGGATTTGACCTTTGCCAATGACTATGAAAACGGCAATAGCCCCTACGGATGCCACAATATGGCAGGCAACGTTTCCGAATGGGTAAGCGACTGGTATGACTGGCGCTATTACCGGCAGGACCCGCCGCCGGAACGTAACCCACCCGGCCCGGACGAATCGGAAAAGGATTCGCAAGGGAATCCGAAATTCCCTTATAAGGTAGTGCGTGGCGGAAGCTGGGGAGATTTCTCCGAGGATTTACGGTGCGCCATGCGCAGTTCCTATCCGCCTGACTACACATCATTCAGAATCGGCTTCCGCTGCGCCAAGGATGCCAAAGAAGGCGAATAAAGGAAAGGCGCTGTTCTATTTTAATCAATCTGCAGTCCCCGAAATGAAATGGAGAGGGGGCGACCCATTTCTGAATCGCCCCAAACCCTTGGCTTACGCTTGGCTCACTCGGAGCAAAGCGACGTCCCAATACGCAGTATTGGGATGTACCTTACACCTGACTGACTTTTACCTCAAGGAATAACTGCGGAACGTCCTTGTAAAAGGGCCTGTTATCCTTGACGAAGTCCAGTTAAGAAGCGCCGCCCGGAGTAAAGCGATTTAGTTTTAGCCCATTCTTTATTAATGCCAAACATATCTATTATCCGAAGTATCTACTGCGGACAGAATCATATAAACCTAAACCCAATAAACTTTGGAACGGCTAAAAACTTCGCACCCTACCGGATAAGTAATCTACCCCCTCCCTACCCGTCCCCCCTGCCATACCCCTATCCGGAGTATTCCGAACCCGGAAAGGGAGTATATGGATTTTCTATCTGGAGGGAATAAAATAGCCTGAACCACCCGGAGCCGGTATCACCACTCCCTATACCCACCTACCCTACACCTCCCTCCTGACCCCTATCCGGACCGGTCAAAGCACTTGGAATAGGGGGTACGACGGGAAAATATAAAAGTAGAGGTTAAGTTCAGGATTGATTTCCGTAAAAGGAAAAGCTGTAAGCCCTAAATTACTTTAGCGTGATTAGTCTATTTGAATGACAGAATTATCCTAAAAACCATTGCCATTAGTTGATTTTTATGGTAACATCATGCCTGATTAGAACCTGACTTCGGCCAATTCTTTTGATATTCTATTCATTTTCCCCTTGTTCAGATGTCCGTCGCATCTACAACCAGTTTAATCCGTGTGTAAACAATACCTATTTTCCGCCTCAATGGCGGGCAAGCTTGCTCTTGCGTTTGGGTTTCTTGCCGCCCAGCGGTTTTGCCGGGATGCCAGCTACGGTAACACCTTGGGGGACGTCATTGCCTTTGGTGATAACCGCGCCCGCGCCGGTAACCGCGTCTTTGCCTAATTTTACAGGGGCGACCAAAACAGTCCCGCTTCCGGTAGATGCGCCATCTTCGATAATAGTCTGGTGCTTGGATTCCCCATCATAATTTGCCGTGATGGTGCCTGCTCCGATATTGACATGGTCACCGATAGTCGTATCGCCGAGATAGCTCAAATGTTTTGCCTTGGAATGTTCCCCAATTTTAGTCTTTTTGGTCTCCGTGAAATTGCCCACCTCGGCATGGTCTTTTAAAACTGTGCCGGTTCTTAAATGCGAGAACGGACCGACCTCACAATTGGCGCCAATTTTCACCCCTCTCCTTATCACGGTAAAGGGAAAGATGACGGTATCCGTCCCGATATTGACATCGGCTTCGATATATGTCTTGGAAGGATCTATGATAATGACACCCTGATTAATTAATTTTTTCTGGATGCGCTCCTCCATTATCCGGTTTGCCTTGGCAAGCTCCTCGCGGGAATTTATCCCGAGGCATTCGGTAGCATCCGGCGCGATAAAGACTTCCACGCGCTCGCCTTTTTTCGCCAGAAGCGAAACCATGTCGGTAAGATAATACTCGCCGTTCTTAGAATTGGGTCTTACTTCTTTAATGGCATCAAACAATTTCTGCGGATTAAAGACATAGATGCCGGAATTTATCTCGTTTATGCGCAGTTGTTCTTCATCGGCATCTGATGTCTCAATAATAGCCATAAGCTGTCCTGTAGCATTGCGGATAAGCCGTCCATATTGATTCGTGGAATTGACAATACCGCTTAATACGGTTACGGCAGTATCTTTATTCGTCTCATGTAACGAAATAAGTTTATTTAATGTTTCCGCGGTGATTAACGGAGCGTCCCCGCAAAGGACGAGCAGCGTGCC
Source organism: Planctomycetota bacterium (assembly GCA_016207825.1). Lineage (NCBI taxonomy): Bacteria > Pseudomonadati > Planctomycetota > Planctomycetota bacterium. The sequence goes on from JACQZI010000023.1 coordinate 156,671, forward strand.
GACGAAACCCTTGAGTAAAGGCGCTGTCAGGGAAATGGCATGGGCAGTCCCCATCTGTTTTTCCTGCAAAACCCATTTCAGATTTTCATTAGCAAAAGCGTTTTTCACCTTTTCCGCACCGTGCCCGATGATAACGTGGATGGGATTCATATTCGCTTCGCGGGCGCAGGCGATGACATAGGAAAGCAAGGGCTTGCCGCAAAGGGGATGGAGCACCTTGGGCAGTTCCGAGCCCATACGGACGCCCTTTCCGGCGGCTAAAATCACACATGCGGTTTTGTTCATATGGGATATCTAACCACTAAGGAACGGGAAAATCAAGAAAAAGGAATCCGAATGACGCGAGTGCCAACTATAAGGAAAAGTGATTACACACCCCTACCCCTCTCAAGAGGGGATTTAGAAAGATACGTTTTTATAGAACAGTTCTTCTGCCGGACCGGTGATATAAAGCGTGCCATCGGGCTTGGATTCAACCAGGAGCTTCCCGCCTTTAAGATGGACACTAACTTTACGGGTAAGCCGCTTCTTAAAGATTCCGGCGGCGACAGACGCGGCGGCGCCGGTCCCGCAGGCAGTTGTCTCACCCACCCCGCGCTCCCAGGTGCGCTGTTTAATGTTGGTTTTGTTTACTATGCGGACGAATTCGACATTGGTGCGCTTGGGAAATATCCGGTGCTTTTCGATAAGCGGCCCATAGCGCTCGACCGGGAATTTAACGGTGTCCGGAACGAAGATAACGCAGTGCGGGTTTCCCATGGAGACTTTTACCGCTTTGAACTTCTTATCTAAAATCTCCAATCTGCAATCTGCAATACTTTCCGGCTTGCCCATCTCCACGCGGATGTTTTTCACCTTGTTATCCTTAATATCCAAATCAAGCGTTTTAATACCGGCAAGGGTTTCCACTTTGATAGTTTTCTTCCAGGTCAAACCATGTTCGTAGGCGTATTTGCCCAGACACCTGATGCCGTTCCCGCACATTTCTGCTTCTGAACCATCCGCGTTGAAGATACGCATCCTGAAATCAGCAGGGGCTAACGAGTGAGCCGGTGAATTAGCGAATTTATGAAGCGGCAGTATTATGATTATTCCGTCAGCTCCTATGCCGCTTTTCCTATCGCAAAGCTTCTTTATAATAGCAGGCGACAGGTTGAGCCGTGCTTTTGTGCCGTCGAATACGATATACTCGTTGCCGAGCCCGTGCATTAATGATATCTTCATAAAAGCCTGATCGAATTATTATATTGAAAAACCTACCAGTTAATGATAAAATTATATATTCTGGTTGTAATAAAGGCAATTAATTTATGCTGGCAGAAACTTATTTAATCCAAAAGATTAATAAACTTCGCAAGGAACGCAAGGCGGTGATTGTGGCGCATAATTACCAAAAGAGCGAGGTGCAGGATATCGCCGATTACGTAGGCGATTCGCTGGAGTTGGCACAGATTTCCTCGAGGACAGATGCGAAGGTAATAGTCTTTTGCGGAGTGCATTTCATGGCGGAGACTGCTTCCATCATCACGCCGGATAAAACCGTCTTAATCCCTGATGAAAACGCCGGATGTCCCATGGCTAATATGATTACGGCACGGCAATTAAAGGAGCTTAAGGCACAACATCCTAATGCCGTGGTGGTTACCTATATCAACAGCAGCGCAGCGGTCAAGGCGGAAAGCGATTACTGCTGCACTTCGTCAAACGCGGTGAAAGTGGTTAAGGCAATCCCCAAAGAAAAACCCATTATATTTATCCCTGACCAGAGCCTGGGAAGCTATACCGCGGCCCAAGCCGGGCGCAGGCTAATCCTGTGGAACGGATATTGTCCGACGCATCACCGTATTACGGCAAAAGATATAAAGGAACAAAAAGAAAAGCATCCTGATGCCAAGGTAGTCGTCCATCCGGAATGCCTTCAGGAAGTGATTGACATTGCGGATAAGGTGGCTTCAACCAGCGGGATTCTTAAATATTGCAAGGAAACCGATGCTAAAGAATTCATTATTGGGACGGAGATAGGTATTATCCACCGCTTAAAAAAGGAAAACCCGAACAAAATATTTATGGCAGCATCAAACTTAGCGGATTGTCCTAACATGAAATTGAACACCTTGGAAAAGATCTTGTGGTCGCTGGAAGATATGGTTTACCGGGTAACAGTCGAGCCGGAGACGGCTAAAAAGGCGATGGATTCAATCAGGAGGATGCTTGAGATAGGATAATAATTATGATTCTGGTTATTGATAATTACGATTCTTTTACCTATAACCTGGTTCAAGTGATAGGAACACTCGGCAAGGATGTACAAGTTTACCGCAATGACGCGATAACGACCAATGAGATAAAATCCAAAAAACCTTCCCACATCATAATTTCGCCCGGGCCCGAGACACCCAAGGAGGCGGGGATTTCAAACAAGGTAATAAAGAAATTCGCCGGGAAAATACCGATTTTGGGAGTATGCCTGGGCCACCAATGCTTGGTGGCGGTTTTCGGGGGTAAAATCATCCGTGCGGGGAGATTGATGCATGGCAAGACGTCCAAAGTCTATCACGATGGAAAAACAATCTACAAAAACTTACCGAATCCATTTGCCGCGGCAAGGTATCATTCCCTTATTGCCGAACCGAAAAGCCTCCCGAATTGCCTTGAAATAACCGCCCGGACAGAAATGACTAAAGGCAATAAACCAGAAACGGAAATTATGGGAGTCCGGCACAAGAAAATACCGGCATTGGAAGGGGTGCAGTTCCATCCGGAATCTTTTATGACGCCGGACGGCCTGCTGCTTCTTAAGAATTTTCTGGGGTTTAAAATATAGCTGTTCGTTTGACTTAAAAGAACTTTGGGATTAGAATCTTTCTTAATATAATAAAAACAGAAAGTATATGACAAAAAACCTATTTAAAATAACGGGACTAATAATTATCTGCCTGGTTTTCCCCTTAGAAGCAGTCTTTATTTTTGCCCAGGCATCCAAAACCATTTACGAGAAAAACAACGATGCCGTGGTAACCATCATTACTTACAATAAAAAGAACAAGCAACTGGCGCAGGGAAGCGGTTTTATAGTAAAAAACGACGGAATTATCATCACCAACCAGCATGTAATTGAAGAGGCAAAAACAATCGAGGTAAAAACGACCGGGGGCAAAACCATTGAGGTCGAAAATGTAATTTATGAAGACAGCGAAAACGACTTTGCGGTATTAAAAATAGTCGCCAAGAACCTGCCGACCGTGAATTTAGGCGATTCCGACAAGGTTACACCGGGGGAAAACGTCTATGTAATAGGGAGCCCTCAAGGGTATGAGAACAGCATTTCCAACGGCCTCTTAAGCGCGGTACGTAAATGGAAATCAAAGAAAGTCCTGCAGATAAGCGCGCCGATTTCCCATGGGAGCAGCGGCGGCCCGGTCTTTAACGAAAACGGCGAGGTTATCGGCATCGCTACGCTTACGCAGGAAAACGCCCAGAACGTTAATTTTGCCATGCCGATAAACATCATCAAAGACTATATAGATGAAATAAAGCCTGGCGCGCCGGATAAAAATGCCGTTACGAAATCCAAGTATAATAAACAGGCAACGTACTGGTTCTGGCAGGGGCGCGCCTTGAGTGAAGAGAGAAAAAACGAAGAGGCGATAGAAGCGTATGAAAAAGCCATAGAAATCGAACCCGAATATGCCGAGGCATACAACGATATCGGGTTAATTCATGAGGGAAACGGCAATTATAAAAAGGCCGTGCTTTCTTATAAGACGGCGATACGGATTAATCCAGATTACGCCGATGCTTACAATAACCTCGGCCTTGTATACGGAAAAATGGGAGATTACGAACGGGAAAAGGAAGCTTACATGGAAACATTGCGTATAGTCCCGGATAGTGCGGTGGTTAATTACAATATCGCTTTCACTTACCGAAAGATGAAAGACTTTAAAAGTTCGCTCAAGCATTACGAAAAAGCGGTCGAGCTTGACCCGAATTATGCGGATGCATATAACAGCATGGGTTTCACCTATGCGCTTTTGGATGAAAGCGAAAAAGCAATCGGGTGTTATAAAAAAGCCCTTACGATTAACCCGGATTTCGCCGTGGCATATTATAACCTGGGGATAGAATATGCCATCAAGCGCGAATACGAGAAAGCAATCGAATCGTATAAAGAAGCAATACGGTGCTTACCGGATTACGCCGATGCGCGGTACGACCTGGCACTTGCTTACCTTATAACAGGCGAAAAGGAAAAAGCCGCCGAACAACACAAGGCGTTGAAAAAACTGGATGAATCGCTTGCTGAACAATTGCAAGAGAAATTATATCCGGACAAGAAATAGCCGTGAAATGGATTTACCTACCGTATTTTAATCTTTCTGCCAGTATTTCGGGCAAACCCGCTTTTCTTATTTTGGAAACGGCTTTATCCACGTCATAAGGAACACGTTTTATCGCAATAGCCTCGTCCGTATCATCATAAACGGCATAGCAGGCGTGGGGATTATCATCCCGCGGCTGGCCTACGCTGCCGACATTGACAAAGAATTTACCGGATTTATTTATCTTAAGCAGCGGGTCGGTATTAAAAGAAATGCTTCCCCTCTGCAAAGAAAAGAAAATAGGAACGTGCGAATGCCCGATGAAACAAACGGGGTTTTCCATGACGTTAAACCCGAGTTGCAAATCATAACTGGTCTGGATATACTCAAACAATTCAGGCAGATACAGGTTAGAATGCGCTACGGAAATACTATTTAGCGTCTCGACGAGTTTCAACCCGCCCAGGAACTTTTTTTCCTCTTCGTTCAATTGTTTGGCAGTCCAGCTGATGGCGGATTTCGCAAAATCATTAAAGAAGCCGTTGTTAAGAGTGCCGATGGCCGCATAATCATGGTTGCCTGCAACGATAATGCAACCCGGGATGGCACGGACTTTTTTAATACATTCATTCGGGTCGGCACCATAGCCGACGATATCCCCCACGCAAATATAGCGGTCCGGTTTTTCCGCTGCCAGCTTTTCCATCACCGCTTCCAGGGCTTCTAAATTGCCGTGGATATCACTGAAGATAGCATATTTCATAATCAGCGTATTTCCCTTTTGCTAAAAGCCATATTGGCAACCAATAATAACAGGCCGCACCATACAAAGGCATATAGCGTAATCCAAAACAGGTATCCCCAAGAAATGGGTTGGGGCAAAATCATCCCCGGGGAAATATCCCTTATTGGCGGGTAAAATCTTGAAACCTGCGAGGAAAGGTTAAAATCGGTGAAATTAGGAAGGATAGTATAAAACATCTGCGCCGGGACAGTCACTAAAAGCGAGCTTTTTTTTACCATGGCAAGATAGATATACGGGGAAATATTCCCGATAATAAAAACCAGGACGATACTGCCGGCCATGATAGGCAGCGAAAAGAAAAGGGAAACGGTTACGGCAACGGCGGTAATAACGGCAACCATAAGAAACGAGGCATAAACGCCCTGCAACAGGATAAGGCCGTTTAATTCAAGGAAACTAAAAACATCTTTCCATATAAAAGAAGGACCTTTTTCCAGGTAATAACCGCTTTCTATGCCGCTGTTGATAAAAGCGGTTCCTTCTTTAAACCAATAAACAAGCAACAAGACAAGCGCTAGAAAAAACGTGGCAACAAAAACCGCCGTGCTAATGCCGATAAATTTGCCGACTATGAATTCCGAACGCCGGAGCGGTTTTGTCAGGGTTAGTAAAACAGTCTGTTTTTCTATATCCGAAGCAATTACAAAATCTGTGCTTAATACCGCCAGGATAATGCCGGCAAAGGTGATGGTTGCCAAACCGACTTCCCTGAACATGCTAAGCTCTTGCCCGAAGGAAAACAGGGAAAAAGGGGCGGCAAGGAACAGCAAAAGCGCGGAGGCGAAAACTATGATGTAATAAATCTGCTGGCGAACCGTTTGCCCGTAGGTTATATTAGAAATAACGTAGAGTCGGCCGAACATATTTACGTATAACCGGATTGCCCGATGTAAATTATTAACGCCCCGAACGGGATTTGAACCCGTATTGCAGACTTGAAAAGCCTGTGTCCTAAACCAGGTTAGACGATCGGGGCATTTATCAAATGAGGGTGGGCCGATTCGAACGGCCGACCCACGGCTTAAAAAGCCGTTGCTCTACCAGCTGAGCTACACCCCCGTTATAATTTTCCAGAGAGCTTATTTCAATAAATGGCCTAACTTATTCTTTTTAGTATCCAAATAATTCTTATTATACGCCGAACACGTTATTTCTATCGGCACGCGTTCGACGATTTCCAAGCCATATCCGTTCAAAGCGATTACTTTACGCGGATTATTAGTTAACAGTTTTATTTTCCTTATGCCCAGGTCAACCAGAATCTGCGCGCCTATTCCGTAATCCCGCAGGTCAGCCGGAAACCCCAGCGCCTCGTTGGCTTCAACCGTATCCATTCCTTTATCTTGAAGAGCATACGCTTTGAGCTTGTTTTCCAGGCCGATGCCCCTGCCTTCCTGCCTCATATAAAGAACGACCCCTTTCCCTTCTTTGGCAATCATGGCGAGGGCGCTTTGCAATTGGTCGCCGCAATCGCACCTGAGCGACCCAAAAATATCTCCGCTCAGGCATTCGGAATGGACCCTGACCAGAACCGGCTCATCATAAACCTTGCCTGGTTCGGTTCCTATTCCCCCCGCGCACAACGCAATATGCAAATAATCATCTATCTGGGAACGGTAAAGTGAAATATTAAATTCCCCGTATTTAGTGGGCAATTTAGTATCGACTGCCCTGGTAATCATTTTTTCCGTAGTCCTGCGGTAAGCAATAAGGTCGGCAATGCTTGCCATTTTCAATTTGTGTTTCTTACAGAATTCCTGCAATTGTGGAAGCCTTGCCATGGTTCCGTCGTCATTCATTATTTCACATATTACTCCGGCCGGTTTCAACCCGGCGAGTTTTGCCATATCCACCGAGCCTTCGGTCTGCCCGGTCCGCACCATTACCCCTCCTTTTTTAGCCCTTAACGGGAATATATGGCCCGGGCGGGCCAGGTCATCGGGCTTGCAATCATCTTTAATCGCCGTTAAAATCGTCCTGGCGCGGTCATGAACCGAAATTCCGGTAGTAACCCCTGTTTTAGCATCTATAGAAATAGTAAACGCCGTTCCGAATTTAGAAGAGTTATCATTTACCATGGGCGGCAAATCGAGCGCATCGGCCTTTTCCTCGGTCAAAGCAAGGCAGATCAAGCCGCGCCCGTATTTGGCCATAAAATTAATGGCCTCGGGCGTGATTTTTTCAGCTGCCATGGTCAGGTCACCTTCGTTTTCCCTATCCTCATCATCGATGAGAACTATCATGCGACCGGCCTTAAGCTCTTCCAAAACTTCCGGAATCGGTGACAAATTCATATTTATTCCTTTAACCGAAACTCTTAATTATAAATAGATTTTACGGGAAGTCAACATAAATTAGAGTTGTGCTTGCCGAAGCGGCTATTTACCGGTGGCGGCTGTTTTTGCCAATAGCGGAAAGCCCATTTTCTCCCTCATCTCCACATAGCCAGAAGCGCATTTGCGCGCCAGATCCCTGATACGCGCGATGTATGTAGTGCGCTGTGCCGTGCCGATGGCGCCGCGCGCATCAAGAATATTGAATGTGTGCGAACATTTCAGGACATAATCATATGCCGGCAAGACAAGCTGTTTTTCCATCAGGCGCTTCACCTCGCCCGCATACATTTCAAACAGGTCGAAATGCATTTTAATATCGGCTTCTTCAAAATTATATTTGGAAAATTGCACCTCATCTTTATGATGCACCTGACCGTAAGTAATGCCCTTTACCCATTCCAGGTCATAAACGCTGTCTTTTTTCTGGATGAACATGGCAATTCGTTCCAACCCATAAGTAAGTTCCAGGGAAATCGGGTTAAGCTCAATATTACCCACTTTTTGGAAATAAGTAAACTGGGTGATTTCCATGCCGTCAATCCATACTTCCCATCCCAGGCCGCTCGCCCCGAGAGTGGGTGATTCCCAATCATCCTCGACAAAACGTATATCGTGTTTTGTCAAATCAATCCCCAGATATTTGAGGCTGTCCAGGTAAATATCCTGGGCATCGGCAGGAGCCGGCTTGATGATAGCCTGATATTGGTAATAGTGCTGGAGGCGGTTAGGATTATCACCGTAACGGCCGTCGGTCGGCCTGCGTGACGGCTCCACATAAGCCGCTTTCCAGGGCTCGGGCCCCAGTGATTTAAGAAAGGTTGCCGGGTTAAAAGTCCCCGCGCCTTTTTCCACATCATAAGGCTGGTAAATTACGCAACCGTAATCCGCCCAGTAACGCTCAAGAGCCAGTATGATTTCCTGGAAACTGTATGGTTTAGACGTCATCTGTCATTTTTCTTTCCAGCGTTTTAGCCCAAGTTCCTCGCCTATTTCAAAGAATTCCTTTTCAGAAATGGTTTCCATTGTCTTCCCGCACTTTTTCAGTTTCTCGTTTATTTTTATGGCGGTTTCCTGCATTTTTTCATGCGTCGGCTTGGACCCTCCCATCAGGATAAAATTCGGACCTTTGGTCATACGGATATGCTTATCCTTATGGTCCAACCCCAATCCATATAATAACCCTCTGCCTTTTTTCTTATCTACCATAACTTTAATCAGTTTATAATATTATTATGGAATTGGCAAATAATTAATAGCCGGCTTTTATCGGCGGCTTACAGTTTAATTCGTTTCCAGCGCCCTTTAAGGTAAAGAATCCTGAAGGCGATCGACCGGGCAACCCAATCAATCGGCATGGAAAGCCAGATGCCGACTAAACCCATTTTCAAGATAATCGCGAATAAATATGCAACGGGCAGGCGCACCAGCCAGACCCCGATAAAAGCGACATAAGCCGTGCTTTTGGTATCGCCCGCCCCGCGCAGGGTTCCCTGGTGAATCATGGCTAATGCAATAAAAGGCTCTTCAATCGCGCCTATTACCAGGCATAAAGCCGCCAGCTTGACCACCTCGTAGGATTTATCCGCATCCACAAATATGCGCACCAGATAATCCGGTATAAGCACAAACATTAATCCCATTGAAGTCATTATGAGCAGGGCAATCTTAAGCGATTCGCGGTAAGCAGATTGGGCCAAATCAATCCGTTTAGCTCCCAGATACTGGCCGACCAGCGCTCCGCAGGCAATCGAAAAGCCCATCCCGGGCATAAACGAAAGGCTTTCTATGGAAAGGACTATCATGTGGCTGGCAATGGCGATTTCCCCAAAACCCGTTACCATAGAATAGACAATGAGCATCCCAAACTGCAAGATTGCCGGTTCCAGCATTGCCGGAAAACTGACTTTAAATAAGGTTTTAAAATTCTCCCATTGGACTTTAAATAAAGAGGGAACCTTGAGGTTAATTACCCTTCTCTTTGAAAATATCAGGATAATAAACATGACTCCTTCTATGACATCAGCCAGGGCCGTGGATAAAGCCGCGCCTTCTATGCCCATCCTGGGAAAACCGAAATTGCCGTAAATCAGGCAATAATTTCCGGCGATATTAAAGAGATTGGCGTAAAGAGAAATCAGCATCGGGCTTCTGGTATCGCCGCAGGCGCGCAATATGCTGGCGCCGACCATGAATATATAAGTAAAACCGAAAGCTGAAATGACAATCTTAAAGTAGCTGACCGCTTCTATCCACAGCTCCGGTTGTATGTTTTTATCAATATACAGGCTGATTAATTGAGGAGCCAAAAGCGCACCAAAGCTGGAGACAACCAAGCCGATTAGGACAGCGCTCCACAAGGATGTTGCAATTTGCTGGCGTGTTTTTGTTAAGTCTTTATTGGTTGAATTAGCTTCCCCAAAAGCGCGGGCAACCGTGGCAAGCGTTCCTACGGCAATTGCCATTAAAATCAGACGGATTGCCATAAGAAGCGGGCGGTTTACACCCATTGCCGCCAGAGAGGTCTGGTCATACCTGCCCAGCATAAAGGTATCCACATACATCATCAGGGTCATCAAAAGATTCTGGATGACCACGGGCCAGGCAAGCTGAAAAACTGTTTTACGCATAGGTTTCGGGCACAGCCGAAAATATTTTAATATACCCTAATCGGCATAACAACAAGCTGTTTTCCCTCAAGGGCAAGCCGGCGGTGAAGGCGAAAAGCCGTATCATTATGCAAAAACGAGGTCAGCATATTCTCGTTTTTAAACACCAGCTTATTGACGAAGAAAATCGCCCGCGGGTATTCGTTGTTTAATTTAGTGCATATATCAACCAGCGTTTCTATGGTGTCTACCGAAACATCGAAACGGGATTCGGCATAAAAACCGAAATCATTGGCCATTCGGACGTATTTTCCCATTGCCTCCTCGGTGTTTTTGCGGAGATTTTCCACCTCGCCGATTCCTTTAAACCGGCCGGTATCCAATTCCCCGACGCTTACGAAAATATAACGCTTGAATATCTTCGGAAAGAGCTTCTCCACGGAAAAGAAAGTATGGACTCCGAACCCGTTAAAACCGCCGGCCAGAATCACCGCGGTCGGCTCATCAGCCGCCAGGTTAACCGGGATAGCCGCCGGTTTTTCCGGGCGGGGCACATTACCCAGCATATCATCCAGCCGCTTTAAAGCGCGCCGTGTGGCGGAATAGTGCTTTTTTATAATAACCGCCAAAAAGATAAAGCCCGTGGTAATAACCAGGGTCAGCCAGCCGCCCTCAAAGAACTTAAAACCTATAAGGATAACCAAAACAGTTAAAGTCAGCAAGAATCCAACCAGGCTGATTAAGAATTTGCTTTCCCATGCGCCTTTTATCTTGCGCACTTCCAGCCAATGGCGGCACATGCCGAACTGGGAAAGCGTGAATGTTATAAACACGTTAATACTGTATAAGACAATCAAAAAGCTGATTTGCCCTTTGGCAATCGCCATGACGCCGATAGCGCTTAATCCCATGAATATAATGCCGTTGGAAACAGTCAGTCGTTCGCTTAAGTTCGTAAAACGGCGCGGCAGCCAGTAATCCAATGCCATATTAGCCATAACCTGCGGTCCGCCGATAAAACCGGTCTGGGCGGCGACAAACAAAAGAGCCGCCTCTGAAAACATGGTCAGGATTACAAGCCAGGTCCCGAAGGGGCTGTTCCACGCGGCAACAATGCTTTCAAAGAGGCTGGCGTTAAGGGTCTTGCCCGGCACGCTGATTACATTAAAAAGCCCGTAAAATACCAGAAGACCGCCGGAAAGCAGCGCCAGGGAAACCGCCATATAAAGCATCGCGGTTTTTCCCGTATGGACTTTCGGCTCCCGTAAAGTGGGCATGGCATTGCTGACCGCCTCGATTCCGGTAAATGTTCCCGCGCCATGGCTATACGATTTCATGATTATCAATATCATTCCCCAAAGGCCTATATCACGGATTGTCTCTCCGGTCCGGACACCTGTCTGGCTGATATAAGAAGGAATATCTGAACTTTTCTGGATTAACGCAATCAAAAGAAAAACCAGATGGGTGGCGACAAATATCATGAATATCGGCACAAGAACGGTGATGGATTCTTTTACCCCGCGCAGGTTTAAAAGAATCAGTAAGCCTACAACCAAAACAGCCGCAATAAACTTATACGCCTGGTATTCCACGGGCAGGAAACTGAAGAACGCGTTTATGCCGCCGGTAACCGAAACGGCGACAGTCAGGATATAATCTATGACCAGGGCGCTTCCGGCAACCAGTCCGGCCGAAGGATTAATCAGCTTTGTCGCAACAAGATAACCGCCGCCGCCGAAAGGGAACAGCTCGATAATCTGGCTGTAAGAAAGCGAGATTACGGCAATGGTTAAAATGGTGGCAACCGCCACATAAATATTGAGGAAACTGTTGGCGTTTAAAATGACATAGGCTTCCTCCGGGCCGTAGCACGCGGAGGTAAGCCCGTCCGCGCCCAGGCCCACCCAGGCCAAAAGCGCGATAAGGGAAATACGGCGGAAGATAGTCGGGTCACACGGATTTTTCGCCTTACCGACCAATAAACGCTTTATATCGCCCCATGTCATAATATTAACCTCTCAAAAACATCTAACCGCTTTATATTATAAGGAATTAGCGGAGAGGGTGTTCAAAGTTTTGGTGTATATTTAAACTGCTATTATATCCCAAAAAAGGCCGCCCGTCAATTAAAAGAATATCGGCTGTTTTTGGGCCTGGCACACCCGGCTTAAAGGCAGGATAAGAAAAGGGGCCTTAGCCGAAGCCAAGACCCCTAATCCCACTGGTTTAAACCTGCGTTGCCTTAATCCTGAGCTTGAAAATCCCGTCTTCCAGCATGAAATCCACGCATGAATCTCCGCCCGGAATAAAAGACATCAAACCCAAGGCCGGGTCAATCATCCCCTGCACCAAATTATTGGTGACAGTGTTCTGAGCGCTGATAGACCCCGTGCTGTATTCAGCATTGGATATCAGCATCCCGGCTTGAATCAGGCGGCCCATCAAGGCAGACCTGAAAGATTGGATGAACTCTTCCCGGCAAATCCGGTAAGGGGCACCGGCAATCAATTGGTCGCCCTGACGCAGTTTACCCGCTACCGTAGGCTCACCGGTCATCCAGAAACAGGCAATGGCCGCGGCGCCGATTCCGTGGATACGGTCACCGGTGATGCGCAAGGCTTTCTTGCGCCACGATTCGGCAACCCGTTCCTTGGAGTCATTCACCGCATCCACAAACCTTTTCGCCTTAACCCCGCCGATTTCTTCAAAGACGCGGGTAACCCTTGTTACCCAGTTCTGGTAAGCGTCCTGGATATTCTTGGCAAAGGTCTTGACTACCGAAGCCTTGACCCGACCCCTTTTAGTCCGATAGGTATCGGACATAAAGGAAGGCCACTGCTCGGCGGCGGGAGTAGAAAGCTTTTCCTGGTAGCTGGCTTCATCGGGAATTGCCCTTTGAAGGCGGTCTATCAAGAGTTCGGCATTCTCACCCAGATTTTTCGCCCACTTTTCCGCGATATCTCCGGCAGGCGCGTACGAAGCAGGTATTTCCAGCTTTACATCAAACAGTATGTTTGGCATAAAACTATCCTCCGTTTTCCTCGTTAGTTCTGCTCGCCGATACATCTCCTTTCCGTGCATGCTAACGGAAAGACACCTCGATGCGTCTGATTGACGAACAGAAGAACTGAGGAACGGAAAAACGTAAGAACTATTTAATGTCCTTTCGTCCTTCGGTTCTTTAGTTCGCTTGCGCGGTCCTTCGGTTCTTTGGTCGAGGAAATCGTATATTTCCGAGATGGGAACAATTCCCGCCATGGTGGTAATCAATTGGTCTCCATATAATCTTACCCAAACGGCTATTCCAATTAACTCATATTGGTAGGCATTCCCGTCATTAGACGGGACGGCGCTTCGCTTCGCATATACCGGTCCCCCGGAGTTACCGGGTAAAACCGGAGCTGTTATTTCCCAAGAAAAGCCACCGATTACACTGATAATACCGGATGAAGGTCTTGGAGATAAACCTAATGAACATCCAACAACATAAACCGGAGCGAATAAGTAAGGAACATAATCCTTCGGAGCCAGATTTGCAGTTTTAACCGCAAAGTCGCAAAGAACGCTAAGAAGGGCTAAATCCTTAACCGTATCTGTAATAACAACCGTCGCATCTATCTCGGTATCCTTTGCGTCTTTGCGGTAAGAAAAGAACGTTACGCTTACTTTAGCATAATTTCCTACTACATGTCCTGCTGTCAGAATCAGTGTATATCCGTGTTCATCGGTGGTTGCAATGACTACCCCGCTTCCGCATCCGGTCAGTGTTTCAATCATAACCGTTGGACTTAGCATCTCGTCATACTCACGCTGGTAAGGATTATTAGCCTTGTCCATAGGCCGAATGATGATAACGCCGGAAGGAAGTTCGGCAGGCTTAGTTGACCATGCCGTCAATCCGATTAAGAGAATGCCCGCAATCAGGATAATCAATAATCTGATAACCTTTCCCTTGCCCTGAACCTGACCCCGACCAAAGGTATCGGGGGAATGGTTCATGGGTTTCTTGCTCATATCTTCAAGTTTCTTTTCCACCTTACGCTTGATGATTGTCAGCAGGACTTCCACGGCCACCTTTAATATTCCTTTAAATATTTTCTTAAACATCTTCGCACCCTCCTTCCTGCCAGCTTTCGATATAATCAACCCAATCTTCATAGAATTCCTGTTTGAGTTCAGATTCTTCCTGCTCTTCCTGAAGGCTTACCCCGAAGGCGATATCCTGTCCCGCCAGCTTGCCCCGCTCCACTTCGCTCCGCGGGACGATAGGGAGTCCCTGACCATAGGTCAGGGCGCCCTTTTCCAATAACCGCCGGTCGGCATATGAAAGGAGCGATTCAAACCCCATCCTTAAAGCAGGCAGTTCCAACCGCTTTCTTTCCGGGTAATACATGAGGTAGCAATACCGGCAATAACCCAAGCCCCTTGCCGCCCACGAAATAAGCGCCTTGCCTTTAAGCACCGGCTTGTTAACGGCTTTAGGCAGGGGTTTGCCGCATTCTTTGCATCGTATCGCTCCGCAATTTCTTAAATCTTTCATATTTCATTCTCCTTTCTAATTGGTCATTGTTCATTGGGGCTTGGTCATTCCCAAGCTCCCCTCTCCATAACCTAACCTGGAAAAACCCCAAAAGTTATATGGAAATCTTTTTTTCTATGAAAATAGTTGCAATTTTCCCTTAAGCTACTTTGCTTGGATGCCAAATAAGTTTACATTTTTGTAAAGTTTCTTTACGCCAGAACAGCCGGAAAGCGCCCGAAAAAACACGATTCTACCGTCGGAAAGCTATAAAATAAAGATGGGCAGATTTTTAATCATCGGTGGATTGTTTTAAGACGCCTTGGCATGCTATTTGCTTATGTATCCTTATGTATGGGGAGAAGAAGGACTCGGCGCCATGGAGTGGAATACGCTTTCGGACGAGGACCTGATTCGGTTATACCGGCAGGGCGTAACCGAAGCATTGGATATTCTGTTCCATCGCTATCTTGACCCCTTGCGCGGATATCTTTTGAAATACAGCTGGTTTAAGGACGATTCCTATCTGGATGACTTAATCCAGCAAATCCTGATGATTGCCTTTACGCGCATAAAGGAAAAGGCGTTCGAACCCAAAGGGGATGGTTCATTCAGGCATTATTTGTATAGGATAGGCACCATTGAGTATAAAAAGCAGGATTGCCTGCGCGCCTCGGAGTTACCCCCGCTCTCGAGGCGTTTCCCAAACGTCTCCACGGGTTTTGCCGATGAACGGGTCCCTTCAAGGCCCGTGGAGACACCTAATCATCACGCGCTCCATAAAAAACTAAGCAAGGCCTTTAAGGCGCTTGCGACCGAAGAGATAAAACTCCTGATTATGGCGAATCTGGGCATCCCGTATGAAAAGATATTGGCCCATCCTCTATTTAGCAAATTTACTCTTGCATATTTAAAGCTGAAAATATATAATATCCGGCAAAAGGTGATTAAAATCATCGAGGAGGAAAAGGACGAGCCCCGTTAGAGATAACCAACGGGGCATCAAAAAAGTTCCTAAAAAACGAAAGGACTTAGATTATGGCTACACCTGATAAAAAACGCGACAAAAACTCTGATGGGGTGAAGAAGACATGTAAGAAATACGCGCGGGCAATCACGGATTACGTCCTGAACCAGCAAACGGATATCCCGAAAGAAGAGCTATTCCAACATCTCAAGGAATGCGCTAAATGCCATAAGGAATTCTCCGATTGGAAAGACTTCAACGATTTCGTCCGGGTCAAGGAATATCATTCCCGTCCCGAGGTAAAGGAGAAATGGGATAAATTTATAACAGAACTGGTTCACAGTGGAGGAGCTCCGGCGAAACCGTCCCAATGCTCCACGGCGGTCATACCGGGTGCGACGGTCGTAGACGTCAAATGGGAAATCGGCAATGCCGCGGGAGTTATATATAAGCATTTATCCACGGCGGGAATAACCAAACTGAATGACATTCCGGGCAAGACCAGCATCCCGATGGAAACCGCCCTGCAGGCGATTGGCTGGCTGGCGCGGGAGGAAAAGGTCTGCAAGGAGCGCGTAAAAACGACGAGTTATGTCTATGTCCCCGAACATAAACAGGCGCAGGGGTGAGAAGAGAAAACAAGAATAAACAAAAGGCGCTTGTCACCGAACGAAAATCAAAATAAAGTAATCGAAGGGAAAAGGTAAACATGTTTATTACAATAGGTACTGTTATATACGATAGTAATAAAGCTGCGTATAACGTTCTTGAATTCATTGGAAAAGGGGCTTTTGGTGATGTTTACAAAATTGAAAAGAATGATGACAAGTCAATATGGGCTTTGAAAACACTACCAACTACATTTCAAGATAAAAATAACCTAAAAAGCTTAATTCATGAAGGGAATCAAGCCATTAAAATATCCCATCAAAATTTTATAAAGTATATATTTTTCCACGATGGTTCCCTTTTCCCACAATTACCCCCTTATATAATTATGGAATTCGCAGACCAAGGAACCCTAGAAAATGTAATTATAGAACAAAAAAGGAAGAATGAATTTATTCCAAATGGTGAGCTGCAAAAATATTTTAACCAGCTAATAAACGGTATGGATGCGGTTAATTTAATTCTCATTCATAGAGATATCAAGCCTAACAATATTCTTATTAAGAAGGATTTATTGAAAATATCTGATTTCGGATTATCAAAAATCATTGAAGAAGAAACAAGAACTTCTACCTTTAAGGGTATTGGTCATGTTAAATACATGTCTCCAGAAGGATGGAAAAACCAAACAAATACCATTCAGATGGATATTTATTCAATGGGTGTCGTATTTTTTGAATTAGCAACATTATGTCATCCTTTGGAAGTTAAACCGAGTGATGGTTTTCAAGAATGGCGTGATGCGCACCTTTATCAGAACCCTAAAAGACCTAATACAATTAACACAAATTTATCACCTGCGTTTTCTCAAGTGATATTTAAAATGATAGAAAAAAGCGTAAGTAATCGTTTTAAAAGTTGGACTGAAATTAAAGCGGAGTTAGCAAAAGAAAACCTACCCGTCACTTCCAATACACCTTTAGTAGATGCAATTTTGAATAAGCGATTAGAAAAGGATTCAATGATAAAAGAAGAACAACTTAAAAAGCAGAAACGACAGAAAGAAATAGAAGACTTTTATAAACTCGTAGAATATCAAATTAAAAAGGATATTTATGAGCCACTTGATAGTTTTATTAAAGAGCTTAATGAGAGATATACGGGAAGCAATAAGGTTATTCTTCATAATAGGCAGCCAGGTCGTGATTTTAATTGTTTAATTGGGTTGCCTTCAGGGAACCCCTTGGCCTTGGAAATACGCCCTTTGATTGATGAAGAATTTAACAGAGAAAAAGAAATAGATGATTACGGTCGGACAATACGCGTTAGACGATTAGAAAGGCCTTTATGGAAAAATAAAAAGATAATGGCTTGGGGATATTTGAAAAGCAAAGATGGCAAAGGGTTCAATGTAATTTTAGTGGAAAAAGACAATGATGCTTATGGAGAATGGGTTATTTTAACAAATACGAATAATGCTCTAGTTAAACCTGAAGCAAGAAGAAATGTGGAGCCATTCCCTTTCGAATTCCGTGAAATGGAAAAAGAAATTAAATTCGCTAGTGGTAATGTTACACATATATATGTTACTAAAGCAGAACAACTAAAGATTAACCATTTCGTTAATTTTATTGAAGAATATATTTAGCTATCACGGACTAAAGCGTGACGCACACCGTTCCAGGAAACTCTTTATTTTTCGAAGCGTAGCGGAGTCCCGACCGACAGCCAGCAGGTCGTCCCGCGTGATCAAAACGTGACACACACCGCGACTGGAATACCCCGATTCCCCTGCGATTCAAATCCTAATTCCCTTGAATCCCTTTTTCTTTAATGGGGTATACCGGCTTGCACCATGGAGCATAGTAGTTATTAAGATGGGGTCGGGTAGCTTTTAGAATGGGGTCTGGTAGCTCTTACCTATACGTATTATAGCTTTTAGGATGGAGTCAGGTAGCCTTTACCTATATGTATTATAGCTTTTAGGGGTGAGTAATATAGCCTTTACCCGTATGTATTATAGCCTTTAGGATGGGGTCAAGTAGCTTTTACCTATATGTATTATAGCTTTTAGAGTGGGGTCAGGTAGCTTTTATAATGGAGTCTAGTAGCCTTTAGGGGGGTGTATACCCGCCCCCCCCTCCGCCTAAAACCTCATTTAATTGATTTAGAAATGAATATACCTGCCTCGCCGCCTGCCTGTCCGGTAGGCAGGGCAGGCGGGCGAGTTTTAGCCACCCTTGCGTGACGGGGATGCGTTTTAAGTAAAACGATTAATCCTTATCACTCCTCGCGCTTTTTCCAGTCTTCCCATTTCTCTGAATTACCGGTATATTCTATGACGGTTATTTCCCTTGCCCGTTTCTTGATATCTTTATCTTTATCTTCTATTAATTTATCCAATACCTCCGCAACATGTTTTTTTATGGATTTATCTTTTAGTTTAACGTAGCGGTCATCAAGCTTTTCTACAAACAACTTGCCTGCTTCTATGGCGGTTAACCGGACTTGTTTATCTTCACTCTGGTCGCCGGCAATCGTTAACAGCCGTTTTATTATATCGCCGTCTGCATAATTCCCAGCAAGCGTTAGTAATGCCTCAACAAGCCTCTTACGTGCTTTTACATCTTTATCATACGGCGATACGCTTAAACTATTTAACACCGTGCCTTTTGAAATAACATAAAGCGAAAGCATTTCCAGGGCATTATTCCTTTCATCTTCATCAGCACTAACGATTAAATCCTTGTATTTATTAAAGGTTTCGACGTGTTCTGGGTTTTCTTTTATTACAACGGTTTTATTTGTAAACAACGCCCCAAACCATGCGCCTTCTATTGGAATTGTTTTTACATCTGCTGGTTTCTCTATTGTCGCATAACTTCTATGTTGTTCCTTCTGCTTACCGGTACAAGCCGCTTCTATCTTTACCGAACCGGTTTTTAACGGCACTAATGTCCAGGTATAAGTTATTGTTTGATGAGGCTCTACATAAACAAAAGAATAGTCATAACTATAACCCCACCCTTCCCGTGTTCTGCTCCACGTCCCACGAGCATCATATTGTTTGCTTTCATTTATTGAATAACCATCACCAAAAAGCGCCGGTTCATAAAATGGCTTATGAGTAGTATAGGCCTCGGTAAACGCCCTCTTTTTATCGGTCAGGCTGGTCAGTTTTAATTCCGCTTTAATCTCTTCGCCAAGCAGATATTCGTCTTTATCCGTAACAAGCTCAAGCCGGAATATTCCGTCGTTGTTTATATCAGTCTTCTTAAAAAGACGATTATGTTCCATTTCCGGCTTGGACTCCTTTTCTTCGGCATAAGATAAAAGGAAGGAAGAAAACGTTATTATAGAGAAACAAACAAGGCTTACCGTTGAAATCAGCTTCTTGTATTTCATAAAACTCTCCTTTCTTGGTTTATTTTTCAGGGAAAGTAATCACTTTATTTGTTACCTCAACCCCGTCGCCCCCTGAAAACTCAATCGTTTTAGATGCAGGAGCAGTATTACCATCCACGGTTTTTGAAAATTCTACACCAATATTTACTGCAAAGACATTTTTCGCAGGGACTGGTTGCCCATTTCTGGTGAAAGTTGTTTTGTTAAACGCATCCTCTATCTTTTGCGCCCGTAGAACGTAACGCATATCCTTGGTGAATTCTTCTATAAGTTTTCGAATATCTTCTTCATAAGTTTGAATTGTTTCTGTTTGGGAATTAAAGACTCGAATATTTTTCATCCCAATGTTTAAGGCTAAATTCCTTAGAAACTCAGCATATTCATTGTCGGTAGCATTTTGGACATTTAGTGTTTTTGTTCCAATTCCAAACTGGAAAAATATAAAAGAATCATAACCGATTGAAGAAACACTGCCAACCCCATCTTTTTTCATTAAGGGTTCCGGTGAGTAGCCTAAACTTCCTGCAACTATAAGCTCGGTATCATCATCTTTTGAACCGCTATGGCAATGCCTGATATCAACGACTACACCATGAAGCTTTAAATAGGGAATCCTATATGGCGTAGGTTGTGCCGGGTTTGCCTTTTGCACTCCTCCCTTATTTCCAGCCTCAAACCCAGCAAATGCGATATCGTTCAGCAATGATACCGCCTAATAAAACTAGTAACAATGGTTTGTTAATCATAACCATCTCCTCTATTTTTTAATTCTTATAGACAATGTTTGAATATCAGCTGTCGCTCCTGGAATTAGGTTAGAATCCTGTGCTTCCACATCAAAAGTAAATGTTCCAGCAGTTGTCGGTATTCCGCTTATTCTACCAGTCATAGAATAACCGATGAAAAATATTCCTCGTTCCTACAATTTTATTTCTGCTTGATTTCTTGTGCGATACCAGAAAGACATTCTTTAAGTTTCGCCGAAGTGTTTGTATTATTTATCTTGTCTTCTAGAAAGACTACAGACAATTTTTTACCTATTGTCTCAACTAATAAATACTTTAAGGCTTCTTTTAAGAAATGTATCCGATGTCGGGTATCTTCACTATAGGTTAGTTTTTCTAATTCTGTATAAATTCGTTCGCTAACGGGTTCTAATGATGGCGTCCCTATTTGGGCAAGAGCGTTAAGAGCAAACCGACCTTCTAATATTGTCCTTGGCCTTTCACGCTCAATTCCAAGATAGCAAAAATCAAAGTTTTTAACAAGTAAAGATAAAGACTCGTTGGCCCGATAAGTAGCCATTAATTTACAAAAGCTCACCTTGACTTCATCGGTTTCTTTATCCCAATTGGCCTCAAAATACTTCACCAGCTCTGTTATATCAGTTTTATATTTAATCACTTGACCATCCATAAAGTTAATTTTACCTTCTTTATTCATATCATTAAACCGCTGCTTGTTATCATCACCACTTAAATACAGGACACATCCTATTACCAGTAAAATCATTGTTACTTTTAATTTTATCATATTCTCGCCTTTCTAATAATTTATTTAATTAAGATTAAATTATTTTAAATCCCAGGTTAAATTAGTATAAGATCCGAATTCTACTTTATTGTCTTTTCTGATAGAGTTTTCCTGAATCCAATCATCATTTGCTGGGCCTATTTTCTTTCCGCTTCGCACACAATACCACTGATAGACCAGTGAACATCGTATCTCTGCTCCATTATCATTATAAACAGCGTATTCTTTCATATTTGAGCGAGCTCTAATAATAGTCCCAATGGGTTCGTTGAGGAATCCAATGCCGGGGGCGTCATAGTCATATATTTCACCCTGCGATTTATCGGATAGTGGGTTATTATCCTGATAGACTCTGGGACTAGTATCGTTACCAGGGGGTATTACAATAGAAAAATTTCGAATAAGCCCTGGCCAAGGAATGCTTCCATTATTGGTGTCCTTAAAATATCTAAATGCTCCATCTCTTTGAAGAACCACAGGGAAGTTAAAATCTGAAGGCTTGACCGTTCCTTTCAGTTCAATCCCCAGTCCATATCTATCCCATCCCTTTCTCCATACGCCTAAATCCTCAAAATAATCATTCGCAATTTTATCTCTAGCAGCGTTTTCGGTTACCGGCGAAAGTTTACCAGATGTTTTGCCGGTTATATCCGAAACCCATAAGACGGTAAAGTTTATTTTATCATTAATCCCTCCTGTGTCTGCCGCTTCCAATGAAATCGTCGCATCTCTCATTGTCGTGCTTTCAGAGAACCCCTCAACCCAAAAATCTTTTGGTAATGCCGCATTTGAAAATTTATTATTACGACCATTAAATTTAATTTCTGTTCCACCTACAGGAGCTGTGAATATTTTAACTTTATCGTTATTTCTTGTAAGAATCAGATTAACATTACCGTTCCATGTGGTTGGGGTTACCCGCTTGATCTCAATTTTTTTCCGAGGTGCATTATTGTTATCAAAGTTCCTAACCACAATACCTCCGATAGATATTTCATCTGTATCTAAAATACCGTCAATATCTAAATCTAATTCTAATACTGTAAAATCCTCTTCAAGAACACAAGTAATATCTTCTGTATAGCCACGCACCCGCACTTTCGCACTAATCGCTGTTTTATTTACGTCAATGCTGGGGCGAACCCCCTTAAGCTGCAGGGTTAAGCCACCCCGAATAAATGTATAAGGTGGTTGAGTTGTTAATGAGGCATCTTCTTGAGGAATAATTTTTGGTGGTTCGGTTAAGCCCATCATTACCGATGGCACCGGCCCCTGAATATAAATATAACAGGTCTGTTCTGTATCTACTCCTATCAGGTCATCATTAGGGTCAAATGTATTGGCGAACTTTATTTGCATATCAATTACGGTAAATCGTTCTTCAGTCCAACCATACCCAACGGTCGTTAATACCACATCATCATTCTGGTCGCTGGTTGCCGTACCTTTAATTATGACAGTTATTGGCTCGCTCTTATTTTCTCCTTTCGGGATGGTTAAGCTGATAATATTTGGTGTTACAGTTGCGCGGCCACCAGACTTACCGGAAACCGGTATTCTCAAAGTAATAGATTCCGTAATCTGTTCTTTAGCCGTTTCTCCTGTAGCCATTTCTAAAGTAACGGATATTTCTCTTGGATTATCCACTTCAACATACTCAAACTGTTGGATTACTACCCTGGTTTTCGGTTTTTTTGCATGCATTCGAGAAGTGGATTGATAAGGTGAATCGTTAAAAGCGGCAGGCATTGTTCCATCACTTATCACCTGAATAACGCCATTTTCTAATCCAATCGGATAAAAAGTGCCTTTTGAAACACGGCTGAAAGATACCGGTTCGCCAATTGTGGAATCAATATAAGGGCTTCTTATCCAAAGTTTTTCCGTTAGTTCAACTTGGCCAGTTACAAGATTTATCGTCCCGGAAGAAATCTGCGCCGGGTTATTAGCAAAGTTCATAGTTCCATAATTAATATTGTTTAACGTAAATGCAGTCCCTGTATAGGCCGTTCTGGTAATTGTAAGCGCAAACACCCCTGGATTGCCGGTTGGTTTTAATTCTATGGAGAGGTCACCTGTTAGGCTCGTAGTAATTACCTGCTCACCGGACTGTTGAAGACGAATTTCATTCTGGCAAGGGTATCCATAGAGATATAAATTAATTGCGGCAGTTGGGTTAATTAAAAGTGTTAAATAATCTATTAACAAATTAAGAGAATAGCCAAAAGATAAACGTGCTTCAACGGTCATTTCGTTATCCGTTAATTTCTCTAACTTCTTGGAGATAGAATTAAGCGGGTCAAGCGCTGATTTATAATCATTTATAATAAGATATGATTTTGCTTCATTTAAACGGTCGGAGAATGATTCATAAAGCCCCGGCTTGATAATACCAGCTTTAACGTTATTAAGTGTAGTAATAGTTTCGTCTATGGTCGGAATATGGGCAAAGGTTACCGCCGCGGACATATTGGATGGCGCGCTATTACCGGCCACATTATAAGCTCTGATCCGGTAATAATAAACCGCACCCGGAGAAAGATTCGTATGAGAATACGTGGTTGCGGGGACTTCCGGATTGGATTCAACAACCGCAATCTGGACAAACGGGTCGTGGCAACTGGTTTTGCTTTCAATTATAAAGCCTTGCTCATTATCCGAATTATCCTGCCATGTAAGATTAATCTGTGATGAAGATACTGCTGTAGCTACTAAATTACTCGGCGCGGCAGGCGGCTGGATTTGCGGGGCGAAATCCACTACCGCAGGCACTGCCTGCATATTATGCACCGTCCCGGTAAGGAAATAACCACGATATCCGCCACTGCTATTTGTAACAGTGTAAGCAAATGTAGTCGTGCCGGCCTGTAAAGCCTTCCACGTAATAGTAAACGCCAGGCGATTCGGGTCACTGGGAGGAACATCATCCTCGGAAAACCACATCCACGGGTCTACGATTATCCAACCGGTTCCCCTCCTTGATATCCCTGTAGAAAATGCCCCGGATGTAACATGGTCCGCTTCCACAATATTCGGGTCAAAGGTTATCTTAAGATACCCCATGCAGAAATACCCAAACAAATCTCCTTCGTCCCATGTTATAAAATGTTTTATGGTTTTAGTCTGGCCTGCCTCCGAAAAGGTTTCTGTGCCGTTTGAATCCACCTTGACATGTAATGTATTGTGCCCTGTAAATTGTAGTTGCGTATTGGATGAGTCCAGATTATCCGATGCCTTTGTGATTTCCTCTTTAAGAACGGCTTGAGAAAATCCGGCAAGCTCGTTTGAGGAAGATGTTGTTTCATTGCCAGCGGAGGAACCTGACGTGATATCTTCCGCCCTGATTCCCAAACCCAGCAACATCCAACCCAAGAGTATTATAAGACCAGCTTGTTTCACTTTGCGTGGCATAAGCAACTCCTTTTACATATTATTATATTGTTACAGACCGTTTCCCCTGATTGGTGCTATCCGCAAAGGTGTGTTCTCAATTAATCAGGAATCAATTATCAATTAATACAAGTATAAAATATCATTCTCAAGGTGTCAAGAGATTTTATATCCTACACTTGCTCAGGCTCTTTCCTGAAGACTATCAGCTGTGCTTTGGAAATGGCCTCTCTTAAAGACCCTATTTTTACCGGGGTTAGTTCAGGAGAATGACTCAATCCCTTGGCATTCTTGATTGGCATCATAATTTGCTTAAACCCGAGGCGCTGGGTTTCATTAATGCGCTGGTTTATCTGGTTTACCCCGCGAACCTCCCCGGTCAGGCCAATCTCCCCTACCATCACGGTTTCATTGGATATGGGTTTGTTCTTGATAGATGATACTATCGCCAAAGCTATCGCCAAATCCGCCGCCGGTTCGTCTATCTTTACCCCGCCCACGACATTGACAAAGACGTCCTGGTTGGAAAACGACAGTCCGATACGCCGTTCCAATACCGCCAGTATCATCAGGACACGGTTAAAATCCACCCCGCTTACCCGCCGACTCGGCACGGAATAAAACGACGGCGCAGTCAATGCCTGTATTTCAACCAGAAGCGGCCTGGTTCCGATAATCGTGGGCATAACGACCCTGCCGGCAGAGGTATCGTCATGGTCTCCGATAAATAGCGCCGATGGATTGGTCACCTCCTGCAGGCCTTCCTTATCCATATCAAAAAGCCCGATTTCGTTGGTAGAGCCGAAACGATTCTTGACAGCGCGCAGTATTCTAAACGACTGGAACCGGTCGCCTTCAAAATATAATACCGTATCAACCATGTGCTCAAGCGTCCTCGGACCGGCAAGAGAGCCTTCCTTGGTAACGTGTCCGATAAGGAATAAAGCAATACTCTTACGTTTGGCCAGATACATGAGTTCCAGGGTAGATTCACGCACCTGGGTAACTGTGCCGGGCGTGCCGGGAAGCTGGGGTTTATATATCATCTGAATAGAATCTATAATCAGGAAATCCGGATTGTATTCTTCGACATAGCCTCCGATAACGTCCAGGTTGGTCTCCGAAACCAAGAGAAGATTGTCGGAATTGGTGCCTAACCGCTCGGCGCGGATTTTGGTCTGGTAGATGGATTCCTCGGCGCTTACATATAACACCTTTTTGCCGAGTTCGCAGAGCTTGCCGGAGACCTGAAGGATAAGAGTGGATTTGCCGATGCCCGGGTCGCCGCCGATAAGCGTGGCAGAGCCGGAAACGATGCCGCCGCCCATAATCCTATCCAACTCATTAATGCCGGTAGAGACGCGTTCTTTATCTATGCTTTTTATTCGGCTCACCGGCTGGGGCTTTTCCCCGGAAAGAATCGGGCGGTCGGTCAGGGCGGTCGGGGTAATGACTTCCTCAATCAGGCTTCCCCAAACGCCGCAATCCGGGCATTTGCCGAGCCACTTGCCGGTTTCATAACCGCATTGCTGGCAGCGAAAGGCTTTCTTCAACTTCTTCATAAGTTACAAGTAAAAATGAGCAATGAACAATTAAGAAATACAAATAAATTATTTGGCGTTCTTTTTCAGGTTCTGCTTAGAAGTCTTAACACTTTTCCCGAATATTTTCTTAATTTCCAAGGATTCCTGTATTAACTTATCAATATCCTCCGATTTGTTTAATTCAGAATCCTTTAATAATCTTAACCAAAGATTAGTTTCTTTTGCTTCCTTAAAAGAAATACTTAATTTATAGGTAAAATCCTCTTTACTGAACGCAACAGTGGCTTCCTCATAATTCGCCGCGATAGAAGTTGCCGAGCGCAATAATTGGCGGCCAATTTCCTGCGCCGCCATCTCACGCGGGAGCTTTCTGACCAATTCAATTACACTCAAAGCAAACTTATAAGTTCTATCCGAAAGGTCGTTTTCAATACTGCTCATTGTTCATTGCTAATTGCTAATTGATATTTAAGCATCGCCAGCATCGCCACGGCGGCGGTTTCCACCCTCAATATTCCGCCCACCGGCATCTGGACCGCCTTAAACCCGGCGGCCTTGGCCTTTTCCACTTCATCAGGCGAGAAATCGCCTTCCGGCCCGATGAGGTATAGTATCTTTACACACCCCCTACCCCCTCCCCGATTAGGTCGGGACTCCGCTGCCGCTACGCTTATTAGAGGGGAATATGTTATCAAATCATCTCCTTCGGGATAAGCTAAGAGTTTTATATTGTAGTCGTTTATTGTACCAAGTAATTTCGCAAATGGCAATATTTCCGCGATTTCCATAACGGTGGATTGGGATGATTGCCTGGCGGCCTCCACGGCTATCTTTTTCCAACGCTTAACCTTGTTTTCGCCGACGTCCCTGACGACACTGCGCCTGGTTTCCATGGGGATAAGCTTATTAAGCCCTAGTTCAGCGCACTTTTCCACCAGCCAGTCCATCCGGTTGCCTTTGGGAATAGCGACAGCAAGAGAGATATTAGTTGTTGGTTGTTGGTTGTTAGTTGTTGGCTCTTGCGGAATAATTTTTAGCTGTGTATTCTTGCCAAGCACACTTATTTGCGCATGATGAATATTGCCGGATTTATCGAAGAGTTCCACCTTATCGCCGATTTTCAGGCGGAGAACCCGGCTAAGATGCAGGGACTGTTCTTCGTCAAGGGAGACCTCCGCTTCCGCGCCGGTAACGGGCGTATCTATGTAGAATCTATGAAGCCGTTTCATACAACTAATAAGTTACAATGAACAAGTATCAATGAGCAAGGAATTTCATCCTTAATTGTTAATTGCTAATTGTTCATTGTCACTTGTAACCAATAAAAAACCCCCCGGATTTTTAATATCCGAGGGGCTTTTATCTGTGCAATTAAGCACTTACATACAGGGTTAGAATTTTACATTGGCCCCAAACATAAGCAGGGTCATCGAGTCAAAGGTTTCATAAGCGCCTGCATTCGTCGGTGTCGGGTTTGTAAAGGCGATTGAATCGAAGAAATCGCCACCGGATAACATTCCCAAACCGAGAACGAAATCGACATTATCAGAATACTTTAAAGTAGCCTTAATATCGACTTCCATTCCGAGCGCATCGTCTGCGGCTTTCGCCACATCATCACCAGTTAACAGCAAGCCATCCGGACCGGCAGTATTAGTGAACGGCGGAGTGTCAAGCGTAAACTGGCCGATGAGCATCTTCAGGTTAAGGGGCATCGAGTTCCCGCCTAATTTGAGTGAGGTTTTAATCCCCGCCTCTATCTTAATAGCGTTATAATTGCTATCAAGATCCAGACCGTAGAGAGAATCCTCTAAGATCATGGTTGATTGTGAGTTCTCGTAGGAGATAAAGTGATTATTTTCGGTATATTTTACGGAGGCTGATTTATAGGCATTCGAATCATCACCGCCGCTTACGTTCCACATGGAAAGATCCACGTAGGGCTTTACCGAAACATCGACGAAATCATATCTTCCGCCGAGACGATAAGCCGAAGCAACTTGGTCGACATCCGCTACCTGTCCGGCAGCGTTGACACCAATATTGCTAAGAGTGCCGGTCTGGTTGTAATACTCAAAATAGAGTTCCAGATTAGGCACTGCACCGAAATAATCCACTCCAAACCCGATGGTCATGGCGTTCAATCCGGTATTTAAAGCTGCCCCACCGTTGGTATCCGGGTTATTCATCTGGGCAATTAATACCTTAAGAACGTTCTTTTCACCGGGTAGTTTGTAGGCGACATTCACCCCGACCAAATTATCATTGGCGCGGGCGGCTCCTGTCTGCCTGGTCACCCCATACATGAAGTCGACCTGATAGTTATCGTCCTTCAGCGAGCCGTAATTAAACAGGAACCCGCTGAATTCAGAAACTCCACGAGCGGTTGCTGCGTTGGCAGCAATCTGGCTATCCATAGGCAGCCAAACGCTGTAGGTCTGCGCTTCGGAAACATCCATAAAGAAGGCGCCTTCGCCTTCCCTGAGGGTAAATTTAAGGTCCTGGATTCCATAGCTCATTGTTAGTTTAGGGCTGAAAAATTCACCTACCCTGATGTAAGCCTGTTCAATGGCAGGAGAAATGTTATCGGCTCCGCCTAAATCCACGTTGGAAGCGGTGCCTGTTGCCGCTGCGCCGGCGTCATTAAGAGCGCTCACGCGGCGGTTTTCGAACTGAACAATCGCGGTCACTTTCTCTGCCAATTCCCATTTCGTATTAATCGTAATGAGAGGTGTCAAAATCGTGTCGCTGTGTGAAAGTGCCCCGTTGTGGAAGGTATTGATTTCCTTGCTGCGATAAGCAGTAGGAAGCTCAACATCTCCTGACAGGCTGAAGCTTGCCGGCACATCTGCCAGAGAGCTGCCCGCCACCAGTCCGACTAACATTATGCTTAAAACAACTAACCCGAGTTTCTTCATATTTCCTCCTTTTAAAACAAACTTACTAGGGTGGTCCAGTTATCAAGATAAGATTCTGTCACTCTTAGGAAGCGGCAAACCTTAATAATTTCCCATCTTATCTCTTATACTTTCTCACCTCCTTTCTTATTTTTATGTCAGGACCATTTCCCTCAAGACCCTTTAGAAACATTATCTAAATTTTCCAATCTGCCTCATTTAGATACCGCTTCTAAGAGGCCAAGCAAATTCCGACAATTATACTCAAAATTCCCTTCTTGTCAAGAGAAAAATCATTTTTTGGATAAAATTTTTTCCTTAACAGGATACAACCCAAGCCCCGGCCCTTTTAGCCCATTAGGATAATATCGGTAAATATGAGGGTAAGGCTTTAGAATAATATTAGGTATACTCAAGAATGAATAACCCCCACCTCCGGTGGGGGCGACTTAACAGTCCCCGCCCTAAATCGGGCGTGGAATAAAGTCGTAGAGTCGAAAAAATAGCCCCCGAACTTTCGTCCGGAGGCTATTTTAGATTAACCGTTGTGGGTTAGAACTTCATACCTAAAGAAATGGCTACCCACATACCGCCGAGGTCATTGATATTGTCAACATAATCAGTGGCGACGCCATCAGGATCGAAAGATACTGTGGTCAGTACTCTGTATCCTAATGTGACGTTCAGGTTAGTCATGATTTTTTCTCCACCTGAAACAACGCCCCATGTAACAAAGACATCAGCCATTGGAGTTGTATCGTTCATTCTGATAAGGGCCGCGGTATTATCCCAAGCCTGTAAATCAGCCATACCGATATGCAACCCGGCTGTGAATTTGTCGGTCAGCTTGCGAGCCAGTAACATGGCTTCGATGCTGACATCAACATCAACAACTGTAGAAGTAGCACCCGCGTTTTTATCTTCTTCTAAGGAAATAGTTGAGCCCTCTTTGTAGAAGCCGATATCGGTTTTCGCATCAACCGGTAAAGCAATAGCTAAAAAGCTACCGCCGCCTGTTTCAGCGTTCTTATCGTTGCACTTGTAATACATCGTGCCCAATTCGAAACCGAGTGATTCGGCCTTAGCGGATAAAACCATTCCGCTCACGAGAGCCAGTGCTAATACCAACATTGTCAGTTTTTTCATTATTCTGTCTCACCCCCTTTCATATTTTAAATACTCTATCTGTTATTTTGTTTCCAAGTTAATTTAGACGATTATACTCATTATTCGCCTTGAGTCAACTATTTTCTGGTTAATTTTATTTTTCTCGATTATTTAATTATCGTAAACAAAACCGAATAACTTTAATAAATTATAATTTTTCTTTAATAATTTCCAAATCACCGATGGTGGTAATCTTCATATTATCGTAACTTCCCGGGACGATCCTCACTTTATAGCCCGCGTTTTCCGCTAAAGAGGCATCATCCGTGATTATATGCTTATCGGCAACGAATGCCATTTTACTATAGGCCTTTTCGAGGATTCCCCTTTTAAACCCCTGCGGAGTCTGCGCCGCCCAAAGTTCGGCCCTTTTCAGGGTCTTTTCTATCACCCCGCCCGTTTTAACCAGTTTTATGGTATCTACAACCGGAACAGCCAGGATAGCCGCCCCGAATCTCCTAACCGCCCTTATTAATGTATCTATATCATCTTTATTAACCAGGGGGCGGGCAACATCATGAACCAATACGACCTGACTCCGCTCATCCACCGCCTTTAATGCCCTGGCAACCGAATCCCGGCGTTCCTTACCCCCTTTAACCAGCTTAACTTTGCTCTTCTTTACATATATATTAACGAGTTTCCCGGCTTTTTCCATATCCTGCGGGTTTATGGCAATAATTATCTCTCTTAAACGCGGGATGGCGGCAAACTTATTAATAATATGCATAAGGAGCGGCTTGCCTTTTAATATGATAAAGGGCTTACGGACAGACTCCTTCCGTGCCCTTGGCTGCCTCTTTGCAAATCCGGAGACTTGCATCCTTTTGCCCAAGCCGGCAGCGGGTATTATTACACTAATATCCCTATTGGTTCTCTTGGCTTGTTTCATCGGTATTCTTAAAATTACCCTTTAGGAAAAAATCATATTATTCTGGCTGCCCGGTTTGTATTTGGGGGTTATCCGGAATTTCCGGAATGCTTTCCGCCTCTTTTACCGGTTGAGACGCGCCTTCCGGAACTGCCTCAGGGGTTTCTGCCGGCTTAACGGCATCAGGCTCTTGCGGTTGCGCCGCCTGGGGTGTAATGACTGGATTAGCTTCAGGGACAACCGCAGGCACAGACGGGGGCGCCAACTTTATGGTTATTTCCCCGAAATCGCTTTCCTGGTTCAGGGTGATCTTCTGTTCTTTGGCAAGCTCCAGCGCCGCCAGGAAGTTTTTAAGGGTAATTATCTTGTTCTTGCCATGCTCGGTAAGCACGGAAAAGGTCATTTCTGCCTGGTCTTTGAGGCGCTCAAGAATAGAAATCATAAACCGTTCCAGCGGAACATCCTCGTAAATAATCGAAAGCGAGGTCTCCAGTGCGGTTTCTTTGGTCAGGCGGTTAAAGGTCTTAACCAAAGGCCAAAGTTCAATTTCCACCACCGGTTCGGGTTTTTCTTCCGGCGTTTCCTCTTCCTTAATAGAAGGGCGCGGATAAAGCTGTAATTGCTTCTGGACGAGCCCGGATAAAATCTTTGAAAGATCCTTGTATTTCTTATATTCTATGAGCTTCCTGACCAATTCAAAGCGCGGGTCGTCCTCTTCCGGCTCTTCCTCGTCGCGCGGCATCAAAGACCGGGCTTTCATTTCTATCAGGGTTGCCGCCACGACCATGAATTCACTCGCCATATTGATATCCAGGTGTTTTATCATTTCGAGATATGACATATATTGGTCGGTGATGCGGGATATGGGAATATCGTAGATATTAAGCTCTTCTTCCTTGACCAGGTAAAGCAACAGGTCAAAGGGCCCGTAGAAGTTTTCCAGTTGGACTTTATAGTCTGTCATATTTAAAACCTATAACGAAATAAGATTGCTTCCCCCGAATGCTTTCGGGGTCGCAATGACAATTTTCCGCGCCTAAAGCGAGTCATTGCGAGTCCTCCGATATCCATCGGGGGACGCGGCAATCCCGTTTTAATATGAGTTCTAAACCAAAGCAACGGCCTTTTTCACCTCAATCATCGTCTGGAGGGCAATCGCGCCGGCCTTCTCGGCGCCCTGTTTCAGGATTTTATTGACGTAATCCTTGTCTTTTTCTATCTCGCTGCGTTTTGCCTGAATCGGCTTTAGCCTTTCGACCACGATATTGGCAAGCTCTTTCTTACAGTCGGTGCAGCCGTGTTTGGCGTCCTTACATTCCTGGGCAAGCAAAGCCGCGCGGTCCGGTGCAAAGACCTTGTAATAATCAAAAAGGTTGCATTCTTCCGGATGGCCCGGGTCGTTGCGCTTAATGCGCTTGGGGTCGGTGAACATCGTCTGTATCTTTTTGGCAATCCCGTCAACCGGGTCGGAAAGGTTTATCACGTTGCCGTAGCTCTTGCTCATCTTGCGCTTATCTAATCCCAAAAGGCGCGGAGTCTTGGTCAAGAGTGCTTTCGGCTCCGGGAATATGTTGCATTTAAACAAGTGATGGAAACGGCGGACAATCTCCCGCGCCAGTTCCAGGTGCGGCAACTGGTCCTCGCCCACCGGCACGGCATTGCCTTTATAGAGCAGGATATCCGCCGCCTGTAAAACCGGATAGCCCAAAAAGGCGTATGTGGTCAGGTCGCGTGTGGTGATTTCCGTCAACTGCTCTTTATAAGTCGGGCATCGCTCGAGCCATCCCAAGGGCGTGATGCAGGAAAAGACCAACTGCAGCTCCGCGTGCTGGGGAATATCGGACTGGCGGAAAATCACGCTTTTCTCCGGGTCGATTCCGCAGGCTATCCAATCCGTCACATTATCCATGGAATATTCCGCCAAGTGCGAAGAATCCTCGTATTCGCTCATCAGGGCGTGCCAATCCGCCACCATATAAAAGCAATCATATTCTGATTGCAGTTTAACCCAGTTCTCCAGGGCGCCGACCAGGTGTCCCAGGTGGAGTTTGCCTGTCGGCCTCATTCCGGAAAGTATTCGTTGTTTCTCCATAATTTCTACCTAATAAAGCTTATTAAAAAATAATTCAGCTTTGCCATCAATAAATTCAGAAAAGAAAATCCGCCGGTCACAACCAAAACCATAATAATTATGAAGCCAAACGGTTCTATCCTATCCAATGATGCTTTCATATCCCACGGAAGAAAATAACGCAGTATCCTCGACCCATCCAGCGGAGGAATAGGAATAATGTTAAACAAAGCCAAAAGGATATTGATGTATATAAACAAATAAAACAACGTTATATTGAATTCCAACAAACTATGGTTAAACGTGGTCCTGTTTGCCAGAAAAGCAAACCCTAAAAAGAAACAAAATCCTATAATTGCCAGGAGCAAATTGGAAAAAGGGCCGGCTAAACTGCTTAGCATCATGCCTTTTTCCGAATCACGGAAATTATACGGGTTTATCGGCACCGGTTTCGCGCCCCCGAAAACAAACCCGCTGGTAAAAAACAGAACCACCGGCAATATGATAGTCATAAACGGATCAATGTGTTTTAGGGGGTTAAGTGTTATACGCCCTTGATAGTAAGCCGTATTATCCCCCAATTTATAAGCGACCCATCCATGGGCACATTCGTGGATAATCGCTGAAAAGCCCAGTATGGTAAACGACAATACCAGCCAGATTATATCCATTTAACAATCCTCTACACAAAGATTTCATTATATAAACACTCCCTGCCCATTTCAAATATAATTTAACTTGCTTTTCCGCCTTATTGCTGGTAAAATGCTCAAGTTATATGGATATTAAATACGCCAGGAGTATTTTGTTGTCTGAAACAAAGGCAATCCAATCCCTTTCCGGGCGGATAAATGCCTCTTTCAAGAAGGCAATCGGGATGCTCCTTTCCTGCAAGGGCAGGGTGGTCGTGACCGGAATGGGCAAGACCGGAATCATCGGGGAAAAGATTTCCGCGACGCTCGCTTCCACCGGCACACCTTCGCTCTTCCTCCATCCGGCTGAGGCATACCACGGCGACCTGGGCAGGCTCGCCAAAAACGATATCGTCCTTTTATTATCCAACAGCGGCGAGACCGAAGAGGTCGTAAAATTGCTGCCCGCGGTAAAGAAAATCGGCGCGGTGGTCATCGCCATGACAGGCTCGGCTAAATCGACCATCGGCAAATTGAGCGACGTCGTCCTGGAAACGGGCAAGATAAAGGAAGCCTGCCCCTGGGATATCGTCCCGACGGCATCGACCACTGCCATGCTCGCCTTAGGCGACGCCCTGGCTTTGACGGTCTTTAAACACCGCAAATTCACCAAGGAACAATTCGCTTTATACCATCCGGGCGGGGAGCTCGGCAGGAGGCTGCTCAAAGTAAAGGAAGTCATGCGTTCCGGCAAATTCAACCCGGTCATCAAAGAAGACCGCCCGGTAAAAGACGCGCTGGTCATCATCACCCAGAAACGCGCCGGCGCGGTGAATATCGTAAATAAATCCGGCAAACTCACCGGCATTTTCACGGACGGCGACCTGAGGCGCCATATAGAAAAAAGCCCTGATATACTGACACACCCCGTAAAATCCATCATGACGGCAAACCCGTTGACAACTACCGCCAGCTCACTGGCAGTGGAGGCATTACGCATCCTTAAAGAAAAGAAGATAGACGAACTGCCCGTGGTTGACGATAAAAAACATCCGGTCGGAATGCTGGATGTCCAGGACTTATTGGATGTAGGATTGGTTTAATGGGAAAATTTATCGCCTGTTTATTCTTCATTGCCTGCGGGATTATTCCCGCCGTTTATCTTAAGGCGCAGGAAGACGACAACTCACGCGCCCCGGTGGAAAAACAGCAGGTTATCGAGGGGTGGTCTTATTCACATTACGAAAAAGAAACACTCATCTGGCAGGCTAAAGGAGAAAAAGCCCTCATAAGCAAAAACGAATACCAGTTAAAAACACTGGTGGTCACTTATTACCTGGGCCTGGAAGAAGGCGTGAGCACCCCGACAGACCGGTATCTGGTCCTCTCGGCAGATGACGGGGTCATTTCCCAAGATAATAACACCGCCGTATTCAAAAACAACGTCTGCCTGGAAATGCCTGAGCACGCCCATTCCTACCTGGATAAAGTCTGGAAAATCCGGGCAGCCGAAATCGGGATAAAATTAACGGGCGGCAAAGACAAGGCCCCGAAAGAGATATTCGTCTATTCCCCCAAACCGATAACGCTGACCCAAAGCGGCGGAATCACCCTGACGGCAAACAGTTTTAACGCCGCGATCATCGATAACTCTTTTAACACGGCCGCCTCACCCGGCAAGGGCAAGACCGAATTCAGGAAAGTGGTCTTCACCAAGGCACTGCTCATCCGCCTGGCGTCCGCCGAGGCTTCCACAGGAACCAACAAAACACTCGTATTAAAAGCGGATATCATGGAACTGTGCGACCCGGAAAAAAAGGAAAGCAGCATCGCATTAAAAGGGAAAAAAAGCGTTCTCTTGAACGATTCGCCCCCGCTTTCAAATTCAGCCAGCGCCCCCGGAAATAAAAATATCCAGCAGGAAGGCGAAAAGACAAAGGTGGTTAATACATCCTCTGTCTGGATTACCTGCGAAGGAGATGCTTTCATCTATCCGTATTTCCATAAGATCGAATTCAGGAACAAAGTCCGGGCAATCCAGTCGAGCGTGAAACTGGATATCAATAATACGCCGGCCGAAGAACCTGCCGGAGACACGCTCACGCCCACGGCTGTCTCCAAAGGGGTATTGACAACGGATTTCCTGACCCTTTTCCTCGACCCGGTGAATAACGAAATTACAAAGGTCCGCGCCGAAGGAAACATCATTCTTACTAACCAGGAAAATTCCGTCTTGAGTTGTGAAACCCTGGACTGGCTGCCGGAAAAACAACTTATCACCATCAAGTCTAAAAACGAAGTCAAGATATGGTCTAAAAACAACTTGATCACCGGGGTAGAGGCGGTCATCCACACGGGAGCGAGCGGCCTGATGTCCAACGGCTCCTGGGGAAAAATAGAGCTCAAAGGCGGAAACCTGTCCATCCCAAAAGAGAACGGGAAATAAGCAGATGACGAGAGACGAAGCGCGTAAATTAATGGAATCAAAAATCACCAATATCAACCTCCGGAAGCATATCCTGGCGGTCGAGGCAGTCATGAAATTCCTGGCACGGGAACTAAAGGCCGATGAGGAAGAATGGGGAATGGCGGGCCTGTTGCACGACCTCGATTACGAGGAAACCAAGAATTCTCCCGAACGGCACGGATTGGTCACTGCGGAATGGCTCACCGGAAAGGGCATAAACGATGCAATCATTAATGCCATCAAGGCGCATGCGGAG
This sequence comes from Planctomycetota bacterium, assembly GCA_016207825.1. Classification (NCBI taxonomy): domain Bacteria; kingdom Pseudomonadati; phylum Planctomycetota; species Planctomycetota bacterium. Next base: position 193,071 of record JACQZI010000023.1, read on the forward strand.
AAAAAGCCGCGCGAGACGCCCATGGAAAAGGCCATCTATTGCGCCGACCCGATAACGGGGTTCCTGGTCGCCTGCGCGCTGATTAAGCCGGAAAAGAAACTCTCCGCGGTGGACGCGGATTTCGCCAAGAACCGGATGAAGGAGAAGCGCTTTGCGGCCGGCGCCAACCGGAATGCCATCATGGCGTCTTCCGAACTTGGCATGGAGCTGGATAAATTCATAAATATCTCGCTGGACGCGATGAAATCAATAAACGCCGAATTAGGATTATAGCAAATGAATAAAACCAGGCTGATTAAAATGAAAGGCAAACCTCTTCCGGATACCAAAGGCGTCCTTTTTGACCTGGGCAATACGCTTTATGATAAGATGCAATACCTGGACGCCTCCTTTAAAAACGTCGCAAACTATCTCCATAAAAAAAGGTATCTGGATAAAAAGCTGACCCTGGAGCTTCTTTACCGCATCTGGAAAATCAAGACCAGCCACTATGAATTCCTGTTCAAGGATTTCCTGGAAATCATCGGGGTCTATTCCGCGAAATTACTGGACGACGTTTTACGGATTTACCATTCGACCGATGCCAAAATCAAGCCCTATAAAAATGTGCCGTTACTTCTTGCATATTTGAAAAAATATTATAAAATAGGCTTATTAACCGATGGCCATCCGCAGATGCAACGTTTGAAGTTGAAAACATTGGGGTGGGATAAGGCCGGAAAACCGTTCGACGTCATCGTCTATACGGCGGATTACGAAAAGCCATACTTGAAACCCAACCCATTTGTTTACCAACTGGCCGTGGAAAAGCTGGGCTTAAAACCCAGGGAAACCGTTTACGTCGGCGATAACCCTTATGATGATTTTGCCGGCGCCAGGGAAACCGGGATATTTACCATACGGGTCTTACAGGGTGAATTTAAATCGGTCCGGCTGGATAAAAAGCTCGAAGCCGATATGACAATCAATAATATCGGCGAGCTGAAAAACATCTTATAATCGAGAGATAAAAATAAACGATATGATTCTGCGAGCTAAGTTTTTGATGGTTGACCCCGAAACGCTTATCGAAAACGGCGCGATAAGGGTGGAAGGCGCTAAAATCACCCAGAGCGGCAAGTTTCCACTCGCGAGCAAACCATCCGGCAACGGGGTCCTCGACCTGGGCGACGCCATGATTATGCCGGGGCTGGTGAATCCGCATACCCACCTGGAAGGCCCGGCAACCTACGGCGGCATCCCGCCGATGGGCGAAAAGCGCCTCGTCCCGCCCCAATCATTCACGGACTGGGCGGAAAAGGTCATCAGCATACGCCTGCGCATGAATTCCGATGATTATAAAAAATCCACTTTGGACGGCTACGATATTTTAATCCAAAACGGGACCACCATGGTCGGCGACCATACCCACGTCGCGCATACCTGGAGCGTCCATAAAGCGGCAAAAATCAGGCGGGTCGTATTTGAGGAAATCGTGGACCTTAACCCCCTGACTGCTTTACAGAGCTTTAACGGATTGGCAAAACGCATAAAAAAGGCTCCCTCCAACGGTTTAATCCGGATCGGCGTGGCGCCCCACGCGCCGTATTCCGTATCGGCGGAGTTATATAAATCGCTCTTCAATTTCGCCCGGAAAAAGAAGCTTCCGTTTTCCACCCATTTAAGCGAGCTTAAGGACGAAAACGAGCTCATGACCAAAGGCACGGGAAAAATCAGGGCGTACCTGAAAAGAATCGGCCGGGATAACCACTACTGGCGCCATCCGGGAACGACTTCTGTCCAGTATATGGCAAAGCTGGGGATTCTGAAAGCCCCGGCGTTTTTCGTCCATTGCAATTATCTTTCCAACCGCGATATCAACTCCATTGCCCGGGCAGGCGTCAATGTCGTTTTCTGCCCGAACAGCCATAATTATTTCGGGCACCGGAACCACCCCTTCAGGAAACTCCTGAAAAAGAAGGTAACCATCGCGCTCGGGACGGACGGGCTGGGGAGCAATGCGGATTTAAGCATCCTGAAAGAAATGAAATACATCCAGGATAATTATTCCGGCATGAACACCTCTCAATTATTCCGGATGGGGATAACCAACGGCTTAAAGACCCTGGGCGCGGATAAGAAGCTGGGGGAATTAAAGCCGGGCTTCCTGGCAGACCTGACCGTCTTCCCCTTAAGGCGCAACATCACCCCGCCGGAAAGGGTCAAGCAGAACCTGATAGAAACCGCGCCGAAAGCCATCCTGACCATGGTTAATGGCAGGATTATCTACCGGGTGTAATAGCCATATTCATGGTGAGACTTTCAGGGCGTTATCCTTCGAGAACGCTCAGGGTGTTACCGCCACGACAACCGGATTGCCAAACGGGCCCATCCGTTTCCTGCGGTCAAACCACTGCGCCTTATAAGCAAGAGTCACTGTCGTCACATTCCCCACATTATGGACATAGGGTGAGTTAGTATCCAGCGCCAGGAAGCGGGCCTCGCCTTTGGCGGTAAGCAGAACAGGGCAAAGCCGGAAGGTTATGAAATACGCTCTTATACCCTCACTTTAAAGAAAACACCGGCGGTAAAGGCGGTTTAGTTACTTTTTCAGCGCTTCGGAAAGTAAGACAATAAACTCTTCCAATCCGGTCGGTTTCCATGCCGGCGAGGTGTTAAAATTAGCATTATCGGTAGAGGTTATAACCTCAATTTCTTTTCCGGAAGAATCAACCACGCCAATCGCGAAATGTTTATTACGAAGGGTAGCAAAAGCAATATTCGTGCTATCCGGGCTCCAGGACAGCCGAGTACCCATCGCAATCGCATTATTAGTCAGCTGTTTATAAGTTTTATTATCGGCAACGGACATTACGAAAATATCATACCCCATATTCCCCGATGAGATAAATGCTAACCGGTTTCCGTCGGAAGCCCAGTCCGAACACTGTCCGTCTAACAACCTGGTTTGGTTCCGGCCATCAAGGCCAATCGTATCTATCTCTAAAACTTGGCTACCGGCTTGCCTGGTAGTAAATGTAATCTTTTGGCCATCCGGAGTCCAGGACGGGAAATCATCATAACCTCCTGAAGAATTCGTCAATTGCTTCTGGTTATGCCCATCTTCATCAATCAGGTAAATTTCATACCGTCCATTCCGGTTGGAAGCAAAGGCGATCCGACGGCCATCTGGACTCCAGGTTGGATGAATATTATCACGAGATTTAGAGGTTAATTTTACCTGGTTTTTCACCACCCATCCTTCCGGTTCCCAGGCAAAATCCGCTACATAGATATCACGGTCTCCTTCCGGTCCGCCGCTGAAAGCAATTTTGCTGCCGTCCCAATTGCAGGCCGGATGTTCTTTGGGCAATGCATCTTCGGTAATTTTCCGGCGGTTCTGGCCATCGGCATCCATAATAAATATTTGCGGTCCGCTGTTTATATCTACGCAGAGAAGCTGGGGTTGCGCAAGCGCAATAAGACGACGGAGTATCAGTTTCGCACGCATAACGACTTCCGGGTCGCTATTGCGACGCTCATCTTGGATTATTCGAATGAACTTTCGGATTTCTTCTTTTAATAACGCCAGATTTTGCTCCGTCGCGGCGTTCTTTTCCATACGGAGAGCTTTTTTAAGTTCGCGATATTGCCGGAATAGGTTTTCTGCATGGTCCAACAAAGCCAACTGGGCCGCTTCGCGTGTTTCCCAATCATTATCGCCTAATTGAATGATAAGCGATTGGATTTTATCGTTTTGATTGGTTTCCTTCACGGCATCGCCTGATATTGAATTATGCAGAATAAACGTCGCATAGAGAACTAAACAAGCCAGTATTATCTTTTTCATGCTATTTCCTTTCCCACCACAAAAAAACCGACACTTCCTACGGGCATGCTTGTCCCGATGACAATCGGAACGCAGACGGGGAATCCCGTACCGAAGGTATGGGATGATTAATCTTATTTTTCTACGGGGTTACCGCCACGACAACCGGATTGCCAAACGGGCCCATCCGTTTCCTGCGGTCAAACCATTGCGCCTTATAGGCAAGAGTTACCGTTGTCACATTCCCCACATTATGAATATAGGGTGAGTTAGTATCCAGCGCCAGAAAA
>JACQZI010000024.1 GCA_016207825.1 Planctomycetota bacterium
ATCACCAACGGGATTATCCAGGGATTCGTTGACCCGGCACTGGGGTTGGATTCCTTTACCACGGGTGGGCTTTCACACATGGATTACATCCTGGATGGTGAGAAACGGCTCTGGCTGGATGTCCAGGTGAGCCAAGTGTAACACCCGTGAGGGTGTATGCCAAATGGAATTGGGGTTGCTCGTGGGTACCCGTGGGCAACCCCTTTTTATCATGACAAGACACGGCGAGGGTTACTGTAAAAGACGAAGCTTTGAAATCAATCACCCGGATGTTCTTGAAACCGGTTATCTGGGGTGCGGAAACCTTTATCAAGCAGGATAATTAAATTATTAGCTAAAGGGTTTCGATTATTCTATCGCCCCTTCCCGCAAAGCGGGATGGGACGCCCATATCTATAATTCTTGCAGGGGCGGGCGGAATGAGTTCTCGTCCATCTTCAACCCCTCGTCAATCCGCTTCAACATACTTTGTTTGTCACGGGGTAGCTGGCCTGAGATATTCAGGAAGTTCGAAATATGGTCGCTCAATAACAGGCTGTCAATCTCAAGATTTTCAATGAGCAGTTTGACTTCCCTTAACGCCTCGTGGGGGGAGAGCAGTTTAAACTTGCCCGTTTGATAATCTTTATACAAGGGTGCTATCGGCACAGGGACCCAGGTTCGCAACCTGATAAAATCCGGATTAACGGCATTCAATACCTTTGCCGTATCAATGGCGTGCTCCTTGGTCAGTTCCTTTCCGCCAATTCCGACCAGAACATACTCGCTCAATTCAATCCCGGCTTCCTTAACCCTTTTCCCGGTTTCTATCATGGTCTTCGCATCCGCGCCTTTTTGGATGCGCTTCAATACCTCATCATTCCCACTTTCCAGCCCTTTGTGCAATCTCGTCAAACCGGCTTTATGCAGCCGTTTCAGGTCTTCCAGAATCTTAAACTTTAGAATCTTACCTGAGGCATAAAGGGTTATTCGTTTCAATTTAGGGAACGTTTTATAGGAGAATTTGAATATTTCTTCCAGCTCATCCGTTTTCATTATGATGGTGTTGCCGTCCGGCAAGAACATCGAATGGACCGCCTCTGTGCCGTATAGTTCTCGCGCGCTTGTGATATCCTCTTTAATATCCTTAACAGAGCGGATGGAAAACTTTACGCCCTTATACATCCCGCAGAAGGTGCATTTATTGTGCGGGCAGCCGAGCGTCGCCTGGATGAGGAGGCTATCCGCCTCCGATGGGGGACGGTAAACCGGTTCTACATATTTTATCATAACAAGAACTTTACGAATGCATTATATAATCAAAGTTTCTTTTCATAGATATTAGCAAAATGGCTCCGACCTGTCAATAATCCATGCATCCGTCCGGCTCATTAATCATGGAAAAAGACACGCAAAGAAAAATCATGCTGATTAATAGTTATCGTTGACAATTTTAAAGATATAAGGTAAAATAGTAATTTATGAAACCTCCGAACATTTTGAGCGATCTGATAGAACATCTCGGAAAACTCCCCGGATTAGGGGAAAAATCCGCGGAGCGAATTGCTTTTTACCTTTTAAAGGCCCCGAAGGAACTAACCCAGTCTTTATGCAGCTCCATCGCCGGGATTAAGGGAATAAAATACTGCCCGAAATGTTTTAATTTCGCGGCAGATAACGGCTCATGCTCTATTTGCGATAATCTTTACAGGGATAAATCCGTAATATGCGTGGTAGAAGAAATAAGCGACCTCTGGGTCTTGGAACAGACCGGCGCCTATAAAGGCCTTTATCATGTTCTGGGGGGAAGGATAGCACCGCTGGAAAACACCGGTCCGGACAACCTTACCATCAGGCAGCTCTTGGATAAAATAAGGAACGGAAACGGCATACGCGAGGTTATCCTGGCGACCAATCATACTTTTGAAGGAGACGCCACGGCTGCATATATCCAGGACAAATTGGGCGGGGGAAAAGTCAAAATCTCAAGGCTTGCCCGCGGAATCCCCTCCGGCAACAAACTGGAAACCGTAAGCCGGCTGATATTAACCGATGCTTTACGTGACCGTAAAACATTTAATTCAAGAAACAGCTAAAATGGAAAACAGTAAAATGCCGTCGACTAAAAGTGGAGGCTTCAACCTAAACCCCGAACTAACACACCGGCTTGAACAAAGACTCAGCCCGCAAATGCTTCAATCCATGGAAATACTGCAATTACAGTCTTTAGACCTGCAGCTCATGCTCAAGCAGGAAATGGAAATGAACCCGACTTTAGAGCTGGCCGAAGAACAAGAACTTATCCAGGATAAAACGGATGATGGGACCAAGGACGAAAATACTGATGATGAAAAACCGGCTCCGGAATCAGACCCTGTTGAAATACTGGATAAAGAAAGGGAGACCCTTTCTTCCCAACACTCTCTAAAACAACAACCAACCATAGACCGGAAATGGGAAGCCATGCAAAATGTCTCCGACAAGCCCTTATCGCTACAGGATTATATCCATCAGCAATTTAAATTCATGGAAACCGACGAAAAAACGGAACAAATCGCCAAATACATCATTTTTAATATAGATAATAACGGATTTATCAAACTGTCTGACGAGGAAATCGCGCAGGCAATGCAATCGACTTCGGATGACGTTAAAAAAGTGCTCGGCATCATACAACAATTTGACCCGCCCGGCGTTGGCGCACGCACCCTTCAGGAATGCCTTATGTTACAACTACCTGAACATGATTCAAACCTGGAAATCAAAAGACAGATTATCGCAAACCACCTGGAAGATATTCAAATGAACCGCATCCCGTTGGTGGCAGATATTTTGGGAAAACCGCTTGATGAAATACAAACCGTGGTCAAGGAAATCCTGCAATTAAACCCTTACCCGGGTAAAAATTTCGCAAGGGAATCGACATATCATATCGTACCGGATATATTCATAACCGCAGTTGACGACAAAGGCGATTACGAAATACGCTTAAACAACGACTATGTTCCCCCTCTCAGGATAAACCAATATTACCAGAAAATGCTGGCTGACCCGGAAACCCCGCAAGAAACCAAGGATTATATAAAAAAGAAAATAGAATCGGCCAATGCCATTATCCTTGCGATTCGCCAGAGACAAAACACTCTGTTGCGTATTACCAGGGAAATCGTTAATGCACAAAAAGAATTCTTTGATAAAGGCATGTCTTACCTGAAACCGTTAAAAATGCAGGACATTGCCGAGAGGCTAAAAATCCATACCACAACCGTTTCACGGGCAATAAGTTCGAAGCAATACAAACCGGCAGGCGAACCGAAAGATGAAGCCGCTGCCAAACCGGCAAAAACGTCCAAATATATACAAACCCCTCGCGGGATTTTCAGCATGAAATTCTTTTTTTCACGTTCAACCGACAGCTCAATAAATGAATGGCAGTCCGTAAAATCTGTCCTGTCCATGCTTCAGGAGCTCATTAACCAGGAAAACAAGGAAAGCCCTCTTTCTGACGCTGAAATAATAGAAAAACTGGGCGAAAAAGGCGTTAAAATAGCCCGCAGAACCATTAACAAATACCGCCAGATGCTGAATATCCCGTCATCCCAGGCAAGAAAAAAATATTAGGAATATCACTAAAAATATTGACGCGAAAAGGCTAAAAGGTTATTATTTGATGCATACGCAAATAGTTTAATAGGGAGGGTGTAATAATGGATGAAGAAAACAAGCCCGACGAAATAGATTCCGAAAATCAGTTCGACCCACAAAATCCAGAAACAAATGCTCCGGAAGAGCCGGCGCCGGTATCGACGGAGGCAACAATGCTTAACCGCCCCCAAACGGAAAGCGATGAAGCACCGCAGGCCAACGCACAAGAATCACCGGAAACCCCGCCCGAAGCGGCTGAAGCCACGCCACCGGAACCAATTAAGGTGAAACCACGCTACAAACCGGTTTCCCAATCCCGCGCGGAAGCCGGCTCTAAAAAGATGGCTTTCATCATCATGTTTGAAACCCTGTTCGTCGTAATTTTAATAGGGTTAAGCGGGTTCCTGCTTTATAAAATAAGCGAACTGAAAAAGAATGGCGGCGGCACGAATGGCGTAAAATCACAGGAAGACACCCAGCGGATAGAAGAATTACAAAAAGATTTGGACAAACTTAAGTCTGACAAAGAAAGCATCGAAAAAAAGCTGGAAGGCAAAGGAAACGAACTAAATACAAAACTGACCGAATTCGAAAACCTTAAGATAGAAAAAACATCGCTGGAAGGGAAAATATCTTTGATCGACACCAAATTAAAATCACTCGAAAGCACTAAAGACGGCCTGGAAAAGGAACGGAATGATTTAATCGAACAGCTTAACCCGTTGCAGAATGAAAACAAACTGATAAAAGACCAGCTTAACCAAAACGAAACAGAGAAAAACGATTTGACGGAAACTATTAAAAAGCTTACGAATGATATCGATAAGTTAAAACTGGAAAAAGAAGCCCTCGAAGAAGTCAGGAAAAACAAGCAAAGGGACTTTGAAAGGCTCTATGAGGAATACGCGCCTAATGCAATAAGAGTCATTGAAGAATTGCGAAAGTTTCATGGATACCTGGAAAAAGGGATGGAAATAAGGGAATTCGTCAGGCAACTTGATAATATCAGGATTTTAGTGGACGAATTCCGCACTGCGGCGTCGAATAATTCCAAGCTTCTTTCTTACCAGCTAATCGTTAAAGCTTATAACGCATACCAGGATAGCGAAGACAACTGGAAAAAACTCACCGAATCAAACCTGCCTAAAGAACTGGCCGGATTCCGCGAACGGGTCATAAAATATGAAATCCCAATCAGGGAGTATCGCCCCTGGATTGATGTTATTCAGGTAAATTGGAATCTGGCAAAGTGGTCTGTTGATGCAGCCGAAGCAACGGTTTATGCAAAGGAAGATTTCAAAATAAACCAGTGCCCGGTATGCCAGGGAAAGCATTTCACCACATGCCCCAAATGCAACGGTTCAGGCGAATGTTTCACCTGCCTGGGCAAAGGTAATGATGAAACCCGAGGTGGAACCACCTGTGTAGTTTGCGAAGGTTCCGGAAAATGCCCGCTGTGCGAGGGAAAAAAAGAAATTACTTGCCCAATCTGTATTATGGCGGCTAATAAATGGGCGACGGAAGAATAACGGCTGGTTTGAAATGCGGAAGGGGGGACTTGAACCCCCAAGCCCGTAAGGGCATTAGGTCCTGAACCTAACGCGTCTGCCAATTCCGCCACTTCCGCTGCTTGAATTGAATCAGTGGTTTATCATTTCTAGAAGCTCCAGTCAAGCATTTTCTACTTGCCAATTTGGTTTCAATATGCTATAATTTGGCATGAAAACTGAGAGCGGAAAAATTATCCAGAAAAACAAGAAGGCTTATTTCGACTACGAAATATTGGATAAAATCGAAGCCGGGCTTGTCCTTAAGGGCACAGAGGTTAAATCTATTCGTGACGGAAACGTAAGCATCAGTGAAGGCTACGGCCGCATCGATAAAGGGGAGGCTTTCATTTATAATATGGAAATAAGCCCTTACCGGGCGGGCAATATTTATAACCATGAGCCTAAGCGACCGCGTAAATTGCTCATGAAAAAGACGGAAATCAGAAGGCTCGTCGGTAATACCACCCAGAAAGGACTAACCCTGATACCGCTGGCGCTTTATTTCCGGAACGGTTTTGCCAAAATAGAAATAGGCCTGGCCCGGGGTAAAAAACTTTACGACAAACGGGAAAGCATTAAAAATAAAATGGCCCAGCGTGAAATTAACAAAATAAGGAGGAAATAAATTCTAATCTTCATCCCGGAATTAATTGGTTTCGGGGGCGAAATGGTTTCGACCGGATAAATGAAGGATAGGGGAGCATGTCGAGGTTGCCAGGCGGCCTCGTAAAAAACCTGGCGACAATTTAAATGCTAACGAATATGCATTCGCTGCTTAATTAGCAGACGCGCTGGTGTGCTTCTCGCCTGCGGAGACACACCGGCGTAACAGCAGCAGGCTACTTTTCCGCCATGCCGGCCGGGCGGAGAGGGAAACTAAACGGCTGGATGGCTTGGATTGAGTCTTTCTGCCGACGCTTTCCCGGCGACAACAAAAGACAGAATAAACATGTAGCGCCTTTATCTCGAACTGTCCGGGACGGGGGTTCGATTCCCCCCGCCTCCAATAATTAGTAGCTGCCCGGCGAGGTTCGCCTTTCCGCGACCCGCCTCCAGATTTTACCCTAAACCTTTTGCTCGGAATATCCGAAAAGTTAATATGTATCTGTAAAATAGAGCAAAGGGTTTAATATGAAAAAATTGCATATTATGATGGTTCTAATCTTGACTCTCGCGATAACAGGGCTCTCTTCACAGGCTTTGGATAAAAATGCGCCCTATATCAGCCTGGAAACACTTTCCGATAAATACGATTTACTTCATGAAAGTGACGGCATCACCGGAAGGGAAATCTTTACCGGAAACGGCACAAAAATCATCGTATGCGCAGGGATGATGACCGTGCTGGTTAATGATAATCTGTTGGTTCTTGAAGATTATGCCAAAACCATAAACGGCCAAATTTCTATTGCACCGGGAGACCTCGCCAAAATAGAAAAACAGATTAGCGAACATCAAACCACATACGGGAAAAAAGAGTGGGGGATAAGAAAAGTCGTAATCGATCCGGGCCATGGCGGTAATTTTAAAGGCGCTCAAGGAACCAATGGAATACTGGAAAAAGAGATTAACTTGTGCGTTGCGAAAAAACTAAAACTCCTTTTACAGGCCAACGGAATTAAAGTTGTGCTTACAAGAGAAAGGGATACACACCTTTCTCCGAACCTTAACGAAGATTTGAACTGCCGGGTCGCAATAGCCAACAAGGAACAACCTGATTTATTTATTTCGATTCATTGCAACTGGGCAAAACAATCCAGCGCCAACGGATTTGAAATATATTATTGCAACGAAAAACCATTGCCTTCATATTGTGTCAAAAAAACTAATCCAGGCGAACTCGATTCGTCCACAAAGAAAATCATCAGCTACGCCTTGAGGGAAGAATTCCTGCAGGAATCACTGGATTTCAGCCGTGAAGTCCAGAGGATTTTTGACCAGCTGCCGACCAACAACCGCGGTATCCACACGGCGGACTTCCGTGTAATCAAGAAAACCGAATGCCCGGCAATTTTGGTTGAAGTTGATTTTATTTCTAACCAAACGATGTGCAAAAGACTCTCATCTGATTCTTACCAGTGTGAAATAGCCCAAAAGCTGGCAAAGAGCGTTTTGAATTACCAGGAAAGGCTTATTGCCACCCAAGGATTCGCCAAATGAGGAGAATATTAATCGCCTTTTCTTTTTTATTCTTTATCCTGTCTTCCTGCAAGGGAGGGCCGGTGCCAGCCATAACTTCGGCTTCGCCAGATTTACGACGAGAAGCAATCATCCGAATGTCCGGCTCACCTGCGGCAAAGCAGTATTTTTCTGATTTTACCACCGCGCTCGACAGCGATACGGATTATCTCGTCCGGGCGCAAGCGGCGGTGGCACTTGGCAAGCTTAAAGATCCAAAAGCCATTCCCTACCTGGTAACCGCCTTGTCGGATAACAGCAACTATGTCAGGATTGATTCGGCAAACGCTTTGGGAAACATAGGTGACCCGCAGGCTATCCAGGCTTTGACGAAAAGTCTTGTGGACGACCCATCACCACATGTCCGGCGTGCCTGCGCGAAAGCTTTGGGAAACATCGGGACAAACGAACCGGTTGAAGCATTGATCCGCGCAATGGATGATGTGGATTTAAGCGTATCGGACACGGCTTACCAATCGTTATGCAAAATCACAAAGCAATCGCTCCCTAAAAAAATAGGCGATTGGAAGGAATGGCATAACAAACAAAAATGATAGCGCGCTTTCTCTCCAAAAAGATAAAATACGATGGTTCTCAAATAGCATCGCTCTGGACTTACCGCCAAACAGGACTGACCGGCAACGGCATTGTCGCTTTTATCGGGCCATGCCAAATACCGGCTGAGAATATCGTGGATATCGAAGACCTGCGAAACGGGAAAACCATCGCCGGCCCTTTAATGCTCCACTTTATCATTGAACTCTTTGAAATGGACCTTGAAAAAGCAATACTGCATCAAAGGCTTTTCGCCGCAATCACCATGGCCATCCTGGAAAAACATATCGGATACCCGTTATCCCGGAAGGGAGACGATATCTACGACGGCCCGGCAAAATTATCGATATCCGTTGCTACGCTTACCCCCGTTTCCAGCAAAATCCACTTTGCCCTTAATATCGTTAGTAAAGGAACACCGGTTAAGACCAAAGGCCTAAAAGATTATAAGATACCGCCGGAAAAAATCGCCCATGAAATAATGAATTCTTTCGTCAATGAAATCATCGACATCAAAAACACCCGCTGTAAAGTGCGCGGCGCGCCATAGATGAGCATAAAAATTAAGTTCTGCGGCGGAGCCCGGACGGTCACCGGCTCGATGCATCTCGTGTATGCCGGAACCAATAAAATCCTGATTGATGCGGGACTCTTTCAGGGAAGGCGTGAAGATTTCTATAGAATCAACACCTCTTTCCCTTTTAACCTGCCGGAAGTAAACGCCATGGTCTTATCGCACGCACATATCGACCATAGCGGCAATATCCCGACAATGGTGAAAAAAGGAATGATGGCACCGATTTATGCCACCATTCCAACCGTCGAACTATGCGCCCTTATGTTGCCAGACAGCGGTCATATCCAGGAAGAAGATATCAAGTTCACTAATAAAATCCACAAACGAAAGGGTCTCCCTTTCCGCGAACCTTTATATACCGAAGAAGATGCCCGCGCCTCACTCGTCCACCTGCGCGGAATTGATTACCACACACCGTTTAAACTGGCGGACAATGTTACCTGCACTTTTTACGAAGCCGGGCATGTCCTGGGCGCCGCGATAAGCGTCCTGGATATTACCGGGGAAAAGAAAATCCGGCTGGCCTACGCCGTCGATTTAGGGAGAAAAAACCTGCCGCTCCTGAAAGACCCGGAAATAATCCAAGGGGTGGATTATCTTATTATTGAAAGCACCTACGGAAAACGGCAGCACGAACAAATCGAAAACGCCAAAGGCAGGCTGGCTGATGTCATCAACCGGACAGCGGAACGCAACGGAAAAATAATCATCCCTTCATTCGCTTTTGAACGGACTCAGGAAATAGTGTTTTTACTGACGGCTCTTATCAGGGAAAGGAAAATCAAGGAGCTCCCGATCTACGTTGACAGCCCCCTGGCAACCAACATAACGAAAGTATTCATGGAAAACATCCGGTTTTTGGATAAACAAACACAGGAACTGATAAAAAGAAATAAAGACCCGTTCGGTTTCAACCGCATTGAATACGTCAATAAGACGGAAGATTCCAAAAGATTGAATACCGATACGCGCCCCATGATTATCCTGTCGGCTTCCGGCATGTGCGAAGCGGGAAGAATCCTACATCACCTGCGTAATAATATCGAAAACCCCGCTAATACCATACTGGTCGCCGGTTACATGGCGCAAAACACCCTGGGTAAAAGAATCGTCGACCGGCAGCCGATTGTAAAGATTTTCGGTGAGGAATACCGCCTTCGCGCCGAAGTTGTTAAAATAAACGCTTTCAGCGCCCATGCCGATATGAACGAGCTCATGGAATATATCCAGCAATGCGGTAAATCGCTTAAGAGGATATTTATCGTCCATGGGGACGAGGAACAATCAACACCGTTTACCGATGAACTTAACCGCCGCGGTTACAAGGCATATCTCCCCGCAAAGGGCGAAGAAATCCCCATCGGTTAAACCACATTTGCCGAAAGAATTTTTCTTGCCCAATACCGTATAATTTTGTAAGATATTTAACGTGGAAATCGCGAATATCTACTATCATAAAGGGGATTAATTATGGGATTATTTTCAAAAAAGCCTGAACCTGCCGCCCCTGCCGCCAAAACTGCTCCTACGCCGCAAGTTCAAACTCAAGCTCAAACTCAAGCGCAGTCACAGCCGAAAAAGCCGGCGATGGACCAATCGGCCCAGAAAATGAAAGCCGTGACAGAAACCATCCGCATGGCTGATAACATGAATGATCTCCTCATCGGAACAGCCGCAAGAACTAAGGAAGCCCTGAATGCCGACCGTATCACTATTTACGTCGTCGATTCGATGCATAATGTCTTATCCTCAAGGATAAAAGACGGCACGGAAGTTAAAGCCATCATGATACCTATCAGCAACAACAGCATTGCCGGATATATCGCCAAGAACGCAAAAACGGTCAATATCAAAGACGCCTATAACAACAACGAATTGCAGCAGAATTATGCCGGGCTGCATTTTGACCGCAGTTGGGACCAGAAAACCGGTTTCCGCACAAAAGAAGTCCTTGGCATTCCGGTAGTCTTGAAAGGAAAAATACAGGGTGTTATCCAGGCCATCAATAAAAAAGGAGCCGCGGAAGGCGCCGGTTTCAGCGAAAACGACATGAAGCTTGTCCAGGATATTGCCGATTCACTGGCTCCGGACCTTAATAAAATAAAGTCGTTTGAAGATGGCCAGCGGGAAGTCGACCTGCACAAGAAAATCAAACGGGTAACCGATAAAATCCATTCGGCGCTTCATATCGATGATGTCCTGCAAAATATTACTGAAGATCTCCTGGATATCTTCGAAATAGAATCATTGACTATTTTCATGCTGGATAAAGAAACAAACCAGCTGGTCTCCCGTTATTGGATCAAGGACGGCGTCCAGGAAATAAGCATCGCCCTCGATAACAGCAGCATCGCCGGATTTGCCGCTAAGAATAACAAAGTCATCTCCATCGCGGACGTTTACAATGAATCGGAGCTCATTAAAATCAGCCCGGAAATCCGCTTCGACAAACGCTGGGATGAGAAGTTCGGCAAACGCACCAGGAATGTTGTCGCGTTTCCCCTGATATTCGGCGGTTCGGTAAACGGCGTTATCCAGCTAATCAATAAAAAGTTCGGGTTCCTTTTCTCCGATAAGGATATCGAATCTGCCCGTGAAATAGCCACCACCTTGGGCATTGCCTTAAGCCGGCAGAAAAAAGTGGCGGGCGTAAAACGCAGCAAATATGATTCTCTCATCGCCGGAAACCTGGTTTCCCAGGAAAAACTCGATGAAGTCGTCAAAAAAGCCAAAGAGACCGGAGACACCCCGGAACAAATCTTAACCAAAGAGCACGGCATTTCCATAGAATCAATCGGCAAATGCTACCAGCTCTATTTCCGGACGGATTTTATAAAGTTTGACAAGGAAATGCAGATACCGGTTAATTTAATCCAAGACGTTACGCTGGACACCCTGAAAAACGAAATGTGGGTCCCGATTGATAAAACCGATAACACCATCCGCGTGGCCATGGAAGACCCCAACGACATCGTTAAGCGCGATACCATACATCTCAGGTTTAAATCAGCCGACTTAAAATATTGCGTCAGCACAAAGGATAATATCGTCAGTATCATAGACCTTTTCTACGGAGTGGCAAAAGCAGAAGAAGGCGCGACGGGAAATGTGGAAGATATTCTGGGCGAACTCAAAGATGAAATCGCCGAGCAGGCAAAAGACGAAGAATCCAAAGCCGAGTTGAAAGAAGACGATTCCGCCATCGTCCGCCTGGTCAACCAGATTATCGAGCAGGCATACGCCCTAAAAGCATCGGATATCCATATCGAGCCTTATACGGAAACCGATACCATCATCAGGCTGCGGGTCGACGGCATCTGCCAGGAAATGATGAAGATACCGAAACACTATAAAAACGCCCTGTCTTCCCGTATAAAAATCATGTCCGGGCTTGATATCGCCGAAAGGCGTCTCCCTCAGGACGGGAAGATTAAATTCAAGAACTTCGGAAAGCTTGATATCGAACTGCGCGTCGCGACTATTCCGACCGTTGCCGGTAACGAAGATGTCGTCATGCGTATTCTGGCTGCGAGTAAACCCATGCCATTGGATAAAATGGGTATCAGTGAACCAAATTTAATAAAGTTTAAGGACATATTAAACAAACCATACGGAATATGCCTGGTGGTGGGGCCGACCGGTTCGGGGAAAACCACTACGCTCCATTCGGCTCTTGGATTTATCAATACGCCGGATATGAAAATCTGGACGGCTGAAGACCCGGTCGAAATCACCCAGTATCAATTGCGCCAGGTGCAGATCCACCCGAAAATCGGCTTTACTTTTGAACGCGCCATGAGGGCGTTCCTGCGCGGCGACCCGGATGTTATCATGGTCGGTGAAATGCGCGACCTGGAAACCACCTCAACCGGTGTTGAAGCCTCGCTCACCGGACATCTGGTCTTTTCCACCCTCCATACCAATAACGCCCCGGAAACGATTACCAGGCTACTGGATATGGGCATAGACCCGTTCTCATTTGCCGACGCATTGCTCGGAATTCTTGCCCAGCGCCTTATACGGACACTCTGCAAAGATTGCAAGGAAGAATACCACCCGAGCGAAAAGGAATTCAAAATATTGAAGACTGAATACGGCAATGATGCGCTGTTCGATTCCAAATTCAAATACACAAAAGATTTTTCCATGTTCCGCCCAAAAGAGGGCGGCTGCACCAAATGCAGTAACCGCGGTTACCGCGGCAGGATGGGTATCCACGAACTCCTTGTTACCAGCGATGAAGTAAAGTCGATGATTCACAAAAAGCCCAAAGCGGCCGAATTAACCGCATTGGTAATCAAGGAAGGCATGATTACCCTTAAACAGGACGGCATCGAAAAAATCATTGCTGGGCATTCAGCACTGCCGGAAGTCTTGTCGGTCTGCATGAAATAAGCCGTTTGACGCTCCGGATTTTACCTGGCTGGCGGGATTATTCCCTCTTTTCCTTGTATTTCAACATATCTTAGGATATAATACACAGTATATCACCATTTATTATAATAGTGTATGAGGCATATTGAATATGAAGACCATCGCGGAATACCTTAATAAAAAGCCGGAGAATTTCACCAAAAGCGACCTAATCAGGTTCATTGATAAAAATAATATCCGGATGCTGAATTTCCGCTATGTCGGCGGAGACGGCAAGTTAAAAACGCTTAACTTTGTCGTTACGGATAAAGCAAAACTGGATTTATTGCTTTCCGCCGGAGAGCGTGTCGACGGCTCCAGCCTTTTCCCGTATATCGATGCCGGGTCAAGCGACCTTTACGTCATCCCGCGCTATAAAACCGCCTTTATCAATCCCTTTTCCGCTTTCCCGTCAATTGATATCATGTGCGCTTATTATACCAGCAAAGGCATCCCACTTCCCAACGCTCCGGAACAGGTTGTCAAAAACGCCCATAACTCCCTTAAAAAAGCGACCGGATTAACTATGGAAGCGATGGGGGAACTGGAATACTACATACTTTACCCCAAGCAAGCGCTTTATCCGGTAAATGCGCAAACAGGCTACCACGGCTCGGCGCCTTTTACCAAATGGGAACGCCTTCGAGAAGAAGCCGTTGATATCATCTCCAAAATAGGCGGTATGGTCAAATACAGCCATGCCGAAGTGGGGCACACAACCGAAGGCGAACTGGAAATGGAACAGCAGGAAATAGAGCTTATCCCATCGCCGGTTGAAGATGCCGCTGACCAGGTGACCCTTGCCAAATGGGTTTTGAGGATGCTCGGCTATAAATACGGCGTGACCGTTACTTTCGCCCCGAAAATATTGGTCGGGCACGCCGGCAGCGGTCTGCACATCCATACGCGCCTGGTTAAAAACGGGAAGAACATGATGGTGGCAAACGGTGAATTAAGCGAAACTGCCATGAAAGCCATTACCGGCTATCTTACGCTGGCGCCTTCGCTGACTGCCTTCGGCAATACCATCCCGATATCATATCTAAGGCTCGTCCCGCATCAGGAAGCGCCGACCAATATCTGCTGGGGCGACCGCAATCGTTCGGGCCTGGTCAGGGTGCCGCTGGGCTGGCGCAATTCCAAGAATATGGCTAAGGACGTTAATCCCGAAGAAAAAGGCTCGGTAAATAATTTCTACCAGAACCAGACCGTTGAATTCCGCTGTCCCGACGGCTCGGCCGATATCTATCTACTGCTTGCCGGCTTAACCGTTGCCGCGCGGCACGGCCTCACCATGAAAGACTCTCTCGCGCTCGCTGATAAGCTCTATGTGGATGTAAACATATTCTCTGATAAATTCAAATCCATCCAGAAAAAGCTAAAGGGACTGCCCACTTCATGTGCCGAATCGGCTGACAACCTGATTGCCGACCGTAAAATCTATGAAGCCGACGGCGTTTTCTCCGCTCGCGTCATAGAAGGAACGGTCTCAAAACTCCAGAGCTACCGCGACAGGAACTTAAGCGAAAAGCTTTACGGCAAGAAATCGGAGATACAAAAACTGGTCGAGCAATACCTCCATTACGCATAATGAAAGAGCATTTAGAAGGCAGGCAATCCATCCTTTCCGCATTAAAGGCTCGTAAACGGAAAATCGAGCTCCTGATGGTAAGCTTTAACGCCCATAAGGAAAAGACAGAGGAGGCCATCGCGCTTGCCGGTGAACAGAATATACCCGTGAAAACCGTCACGCCTGAAGAACTCGATGCCGCCTCCAAGGGCAAAACCCACGGCGGCCTGATTGCCATCTGCTCCCATAAACCAACGACCCAGTTTCCTGAACTGCTTGATAGCATTAAAAGTGTGGGGCATAATTCTTTTCTATTGCTCTTAGAAGGAGTGGAGGATGAACAGAACCTCGGATTCATCATCCGTTCGGCAGGGGCATTCGGGGTCAATGCCATGCTCTTAAAGAAGCATATCTGGAACTTTGACGAGCTAACTCTCTCACGGACCTCGGCCGGGGCATATGAACAGATGCCGCTGGTAAAGATAGAAAAGGAAGCCGAGTCATTAAACCAGCTGAAGAAGGCAGGATTGAAGATATTCGGGGCGATTGCCGGGGTTAAAAAGACGCTTTATGATATCGATTTTACCGTTCCGTGCGTTATTGCGCTGGGCGGGGAAAAGAGGGGGCTTTCCGCCGTGGTCAGGGAAAATTGCGACAGCTTCTTTACAATACCCATGCCCCAGCACAACGATGCGGTAGAAAAGCCATCCTTATCATTAAGCCACTCCGCGGCAATTATCATGGCGGAAGTTATGCGCCAGAGACTGAATAAAACCACTGGATAGTAACATCCTCTTATCCTTCTAATCCTAATCTTAATCCCTCATCCCTAATAGAAAATAGTATCTGACTTCTTATCCGAAAATTCCTTAGTACTTATCAGCCAGATATGGAATTCCATATATTATTAGCCCTAATCCGATAGGGGAGTAGAGGGTGTTAAAATACTACCATACAATCATTGTTTTACCCATTCTCCCTCTTTCTAACCGCCAATAAATACTATAATTATAGACGATATCCCCTGTCCACGCCATGGTCTGGCATATACTATCTGGGGGTGTGGCATAGGGGGTATGCCACCCACAATTATACCGTATCACAGTAAGGCATATAACACATACCTTACACCCTGACAGTATATGCATGTCCGTGTTATACTATATGCGTATCCGTCAGTTGATATATGCATGACCACCTTACTCTATATCCATTACCGGCTTATAATATCTGCACTTCGGCCATTTATTATATGGCGGTGGTGCTTATAATATATGACTAACCACCACAGGATATCAGCCGGTCCGGGAGATGATACGAGGGGGATGGCGGTACTAATAATATTACTATATTTTCAGAGCCGGAGTTGACAAAACCCAAATTATGCTTTATACTTAAATGAGAAGGGGAATATCAGTTAAAACGTCCCCGAATATATAATTATTTGCGGAAGGAGGTGACTGAAAGTGAAACCATTATTGCATCTTAAGCTGTATCCATTTGCCTCAAGCGAGCCGCCCGACCATATGACCGAGCAATGGGTGGAGGGATTCCAAGCGAATGCTCCTCGGATAATAAAGAAGCTGATGAGGAAGATAAAGGATGAAGCGGATTATTATGAAAAGGTGGTTGGGGTCATCCTCAAGCGTTATCCGAAGTTTATCAATCCGTCTTTCATCAGCCGTTCTGGTCTGAATTCAAAGGCGATTATCCAGAAAATTTCCAAGCACCTGCAGAGCTCTTACGAGAAATACAAGAAGAACCTGGACCGGGCGTATGAAACGGTTGACGGAATCCCGGCCAAGCGATTCAAGGAAGCCGTTGCAGCGGCCAAGGAGCATTACGCCAAAAGGATGAGGGAGATAACGCTTCCCTTTACCGGCACCAAGGCGGAAGGATTGGGCATCGCCCCGATTGTCGCTCTCTGGCTGACCGAAGATACGACCTCGGAAGGCGTCTTAAGGCGGGGAGATGAACTATTGGGCGGCGCCCTGCTCTGTTGAATAATTTTTATAAGTTTCTTCTTTCGGTTTATTAGCTGTTTTACCTCTACGCTATGGCTTTTTCTTTCCGATAACCTCTGCTAACAAACTTAAACAGATTCATTATGTTACCCTTAAACCTTAACT
>JACQZI010000025.1 GCA_016207825.1 Planctomycetota bacterium
ATTTTCCATCCAGATTTGGACTTCTATTTTGTTATCCGGGCAGGGGGTCGCAACGCCTGTAACGCCCTTATCTATCCGGAACTTCTTCCAGCGTGCTGTGCCGGAAATGGTATTTGCGTTAAACTTGACATAAGCGATAGACTGTCCCATTCTTACCGGCGTATTGCCGTTGGTCAACATCGTCCAGGCTGTAGTAGTAACATTAGTAAATCCCGGAATATCGTTTACGGTAATGGTGATTGTCTTGGAATTAAATAATGTTTTAGCCGTGGCGGTAAAGGTGACCGTGTAATTCCCGGATTGTGTATAAGAAGGCGTCCATGAAAATACGCCGCTGGTTGAGTTTAAAGTCGAGCCGGTTGGAGTTGCGGTCATGGTATACGTTATTGGGTCGCCGTCAGGGTCTGTGGCAGAAAGCGTAAAGGTTAACAACTGGTTTTCATTTATGCTCTTGTTTCCCGGCGAAGTAAGAACCGGGGATCTGTCATACGCTATATACCAATCGGATAGGGTCGGGGACTGGGAGTTATCCGTTGTCGAAAAATTAGCCCTGAGTTTTATGCCGATAATATTGGTAAATGCGGCTGGGTAGGTGGCTTTAAGGTCTGTGCCATAAGGTAAATTCGCCGCTAATACAGTATCATTTGATGAAGAAAGGACGTCTACGGTTAAAATCGTATTTGCCGGTGTCGTTTTGGTATAAGTCACGATTCCCCAGTAACCCACCCCAGCCGGGGCAATGGCGGCTGAGGTGTAACTGCCTGGCGATGCGAAACCAATAACTTTACAGCGATAGTAATCGGTAGTAGTGCCGCCTCTAAATCCATAGATAAAATCTCCTGAGCCGGTATAAACTAATGAGCCTCCGTCAGAGATGGTTCCCGGTGCTGCGGTCATTGTTACCCACGAATTACTTGAAATGGAATAACGATAGAAAGTGGTATTAAGCTCCCCTCTAAACGCATAGATATAATTTCCGCCAGCCGAGACTAATGCGCTACCATCATTAGCGATGGTTCCCGGCACCGCAGTCATTGTTGCCCATGAATTACCTGAGATGGAATAGCGATAGAAAGCGGTAGAAAGTTCACCTTTAAACGCGTAGATAAAATCTCCTGAACCGGGATAGGCTAATGCACCTCCATAACCAATGGTTCCCGGCGCCCCGGTCATTGTTGACCATGAATTGCCTGAAATGGAATAACGATAGAATATATCAGTTTGGTCACCTCTGAACCCATAGATAAAATTTCCGCCGGTCGAAACCAATGAACCACCCTCATTAATACCACCAGGTGCCGAGGCCTTTGTAGTCCATGAATTGCCCGAGATGGAATAACAATAAAAATTAACTTGACCACCACCTCTAAGCGCGTAGATAAAATCTCCTGAGCCGGGATAGGCTAATGCGCCTCCATAACCAATGGCTCCCGGAGGCTGTGCCATTGTTGACCATGAATTACCTGAAATAGAATAACGATAGAATTCACCAGTGACGCCACCTCTGAACCCATAGATAAAATCGCCGCCGGTAGATACCAATGCGCCGCCTTGGGAGATGTTTGCCGGCGCCGCGGCCATTGTTGACCAAGTAACAGAATCAAGCGCAGTTTTGCTTAAAATAACCTCAGCCGAGCCGGTGGTGGTCGTGGTATTGGAGAATGTGCCGGTGATAAAAGTGGTTTCGGACCAGGAATCCGCCCCGACTTGTCGGGGCGCAAATACTCCCGAAAGGAGAAGCCCAAGTAGGATTAACATCGGGATCCCGATGCGTTGCCACGTTAGATTCTTCATTCGGGACAATGACCAAATCCCAACGACCAAACAAATTACCAATGTTGCGCCGTACTGTTTTCGTGTTATCATGTTTTTCCTCCTCCTTTGCGCCTTAGCGGTTAATATCTGTATTTAATGTATAGCAAATATCGTGCCAAGATTTCGTGGGAATTGACGGAAAATGATAGGCTATCCAATATGTTTAACTAAAGGAGTTAGAACAAGACGACTTGTAAAAGCAAAATCAATATTTAGGCGATGGTGTGGACAAAATCCACACTGGTTACTTTTTGGTAACAATCTTTAAGCTAATGTTAAAGCGTTTTATCTTACGGTGTAAACCGGCACGGTCGCATCCTAATTGTTGGGCCGTTTGGGTTATATTACCATTACAACTTTTAATCGTTTCTATAATGGCGTTTCGTTCCATTTCTTTAAGGGTTAATACATCCTTAACTGTAGGGGCAGAGGCAGGCAGGCAGGTGCGGATTTGATCAGATAACATCGATTCTTCAATAAGTTTCACATCGGGATATAAAACGTATATTCGTTTTATTTCGTTTTCAAGCTCGCGGATATTGCCGGGCCAGGGGTAGGCGGAGAAGAGGGAAAGGGCGGAAGGAGAGACGAGAGATGAGGGACGACCATATTTTTGTAGAAAATGCTGGGCGAGGAGATGGATATCATCCTTTCGGTCGCGGAGGGGAGGAAGATTTATCACTATCGTATTGATACGGTAAAACAGGTATTCCCTGAAGAGTTTTCGCTTAACCATTTGTTCAATATCCTGATTGCTGGCAAAAATAAAGCGGGTGTCAACCGGAATAGGTTTTTGTCCACCCACCCTCCAGAGAAGTTTTTCTTCCAAAATACGCAAGAGCTTTTGCTGCATTGATGGGGACATATTGGCGATTTCATCTATAAACAATGTTCCGCCAGAAGTAAGCTCTATATAACCTTTTTTCTCTTCAATAGCGCCGGTAAAAGCCCCTTTGGTATGGCCGAAAAGGGTGCTTTCGATAAGTGTGTCAGGCATTGCTCCGCAATTAAAAGGAAGGTAGATTTTGTTTACACGACGGCTATTATTATGTATGGCGTTGGCAATAAGTTCTTTTCCGGTTCCTGTTTCTCCCTGGATTAAAACCGGCATATCCGTAGGAGAAATCTTTTCCATAAGATGATAAATTTCTTGCATTGCGGGAGAATTGCCAACAATGGTATATTTAGTAGCCGACTTTTCATAACGGGAAAGAAGGGTTTCAGTAAGAATGCGCGGGATACGGGATTCGCGATGCTGGGAGTTTGGCAATTGGCGGAAGAGTTGTTCAAATTCCTTGTTTTTTTCATAAAGCCAGGCTGCATCAAGTTTAGTTAAAAGTGGTTTTATCATCTTTTCCATAACCGAAGATTTTTCCGGAAGGTTATTCATCATATAGCATCTGCTTAACAGTAACGCCGATTCGCAGATAAACTCGTTCTTCTTCAAACGCCGGGCGTTTTTCAAGATATCCTGCAATATATAGATGGCGTTTTTTAAACGCCCTTCTGATAAATCAATTACTGCCAGATGCATATTAGCGGCAAGCATCCCATGAGGATAATTAACTTCATTGCTAATTCTGATGCATTCACGGAAAGATTGTTTTGCCTCGCTGTATTTTTCTATGGCTATTTGATATTCTCCTTTGAGATGATGATAATCTATTGAAAACAGCTGGTCGGCGGAAGTAGATGAAGATAATACCAGATAAGAAGCCATTTTTTCTTCCAGAATCTGGCGTGTTTTCTCCAGCTCGTTTTTTTCCAGATAACAATAGCCCAAGCTGATGAGAGTTTTTCGGTAGATCATCGGGGATATCCGACCGCCATGTTTTTGGAAGTATTGTTCTATTTTCTGGAGATGAATTAATGCTTGATTGGTGTTTTTAATGATACGGAGGATATCGCCTATTAACAGCAAGGGATAGGTTGTTTCAACCGGGGGCAACGAATGCCTTAAGGCAATTGAATATGCTTTGTAATAGCTATTCAATGCATTGGAGTATTCTGACAATCTATAATAAATAGAGCCTAATTTGCTATACAGAAAATATTCTTCGTTTGGTGAGCATGAGAGGGAAGAAAGTTTCTTTAGAGCAATTTCCCCGTATCGTTTGGCTTTAACCAAATCTTTTTTATCTAAGGCTGATTTGATGTTTTCCAGATAATTGGACAGATTCCCCCGTTTTGTCGGGGTCACTACAAGTAATGACTTTCGTTTCGGCATCGCGGGAATTATACAGAAAAAAGGAGTGGTTGTCAAGCCCCATTAGAAATTATTTTCTACATCCTTGTAGAGTTCATTGTAAAGTTTTTAACTTAATTATAGCCTAAATTTCTAACGGGGTAAAATTCAAATTTAATTACGCGTTTTTAATTTTAGTCATATTCCTTGTTAAGTTAACTCCAAATCTCCGTTGAGTAATCAGTTCCATCCTTTTAAAAAATAGGTGTTGTGGAGGCGGGAAGAGAATCTCGTCAAGGTGCAAGTTTCTTTGAAATAATTATTTCAGGCGACTTGGACGCGGTCACGGCCGGATTCCTTTGCCTTATAAAGCGCCGCATCCGCTGCCTTAAGGACCGCCTCGGCCGTAGTGCCGTGCTCCGGGTAAACAGACACCCCCAATGAAATCGTGATGCCATCAGATGATTTGTCGCCTTTCTGGGGATATAATTTTTTGAATTCTTCCCGCAGGTATTCGGCGCGCTGGCGGGTTGCCTCCAAAGTGGCATCAGGTATAATGAGCGTAAATTCCTCGCCCCCGTAACGACAGGCAATATCGCTTTCCCTGATATTTTCCCTGAGGAATTTGCCCATGTTTTGCATTAGATTATCTCCATAGGCGTGTCCAAACCGGTCGTTAAAATCCTTGAAGTGGTCTATATCCATCATAATAATACCGACCGGAGTGCCCTTGCGGCTGGCCCGGAGCAATTCGCGTTCCAGGGATTCTTCCATATAACGGCGGTTAAAAAGGCCGGTCAGATGGTCGCGGATGGAGAGGGCTTGCAGGCTTTCCCTCAATTTTAAGTTGCCCAGCGAGGGTCCTATCTGGGCAGCGATATTCGTTGCCATGTGCTTTTTTTGTTCCAGCCGGATAGCTTTATCTTTTGCCAGGTCGGAACGGGCGAATACGATGCTGAGTATGCCGGAGACCTCGCTCTGTAATATCAGCGGCACGCAGAAAAATATCCCGGATACATTTTTCCCGTGGCGGCATCCCGGAGTGCTTTCCGACACGTTCGTACTCAGATAGGGCCTTCCCATCCGGACTGCCCAGCACTCTTCCGGCGTAAACAGTTCATGGCCGGGCGCATTAGCGCCCCAGGTTATTACGGGTTCTGCCAGGTTGCGAGGTGTATCGAAAATATATAAAGCACCCGAGTTTTCCGGATACAACCGCTTGAGGAATTCGCCGATTACCTTGTAAGCTTCAGCGGTGGTCAGCGAGACCTGCAGTTTGGTATTCATCTCCGCCAGCAGGTTTATTTCGAAATTGTGCTGTTCCAGAATTTTAACCGAGTAATTGAGCTTTTCGTTTGTTTCATTAAGCGCCTTTTCCATTTCACGGCGCTGGGTGATATCACGCCCAAAGACAAAAAAACGCCCCCCGTCCTTAAGATAGTTGATAGAAAGTTCGAGTGTAAGAATTTTACCGGACTTGGAGCGGTGATGGACTTCAAACCTGCCCGAGCCGCGTTCCATTACTTCGTGGATGCTGCGGGTAATTTCATCCGGTGACTGGTAAACCTCCAAATTGCCGATAGACATCTTAAGCAGCTCATCGCGGGTGTATCCGATGAGTGAGCAATAACTTTCGTTTGCATCCAGGAACCGCCCTTCTCTATCGGTTACCCAAAACCCATCCAGCGCCGTCTGGAGGATAGTCCGGTATTCCATTGCCGCCTGCCGGCGCTGGCTGATGATGATGTTCAACGGGCGGAATATCAAAAAGTAAAGCATCGGGATAAGGACGATAACCAGCCAGACATGCCATGTCGTCAACTGAATCCAATCAGCCAGCGGTGTATACTTAATTGCGCCAAGCGCGACAAACTCGGCAATAAGTATGATTACGGCTGCGCGGACGATTGCCTTAACAGGTGGCTTAGTTTGGACGGCGTGATTTTCTTGTTCGTTCATATATAAAATGGATTTTATTATACAAACCCGGCTAAATTATTTTCGGATGCCATTATAAGCTAAAAAAGTATTTAGTCAATAAAAATATTCAGGGGTTTAGTCCGATAGAAAAAATAGTTGCTCAATTTTATCCGTTACCCAACGGCGTTTTGTATGCGCCCATCGGTTAATGGAGCGGATTTTGCTAAAGCCGGAAACTCCCTTATTATTAAATTAAGCAATTAGCCGCTTGTCAAATACCCTGCCAATTATTTCAAAACTGTCTCATTAACAACCATATTTAACAAGATGTTTAATTTATATTAATGAGACAGTAATAAAAACGGCTAAATATGGTTTTTATGCTTGTTTTATGCGCTAAACCCATATAAAACGCTATTTGGCCGTTTATAAAGTGTTTCATTAGGTGTTTTTTTATAGAAACATCCCGAAATGCTTAACCAGATGGCGTTTATTTCTAACGACTTTATTTTCAAGCAGTTAAAGATGTAAATAAGGTTTTATCATAAGTTGGCACGGTATTTGCTTATATACATAATAAATAGGTAACCATTCGCTAATGTGATAGGCGTATGGAAGGCCTGATTAGTTTTATAGTGAAGGAAAGGAGGGGATAATAGCAGTTAACGGGATAACCAAAGTAAACAAAGTTAAATAGAGGCCTTTATCTTGGCCTCAAAATATGGAGGAATGAATATGAGGAAAGGGATAGTAATGCTGGTAATTGCCCTGGTAACTTTCGCAATGGGATGCTCCCAGACAATGTATGAATCAAAGCCGGATAAAACCAAAACGGAAAAGCCCGTCATGAAACCTGATATGATGCAAAAAAAGGCCGCGGATAAGGTCACACCCCATACTATCAAGGCTAATGAAATCGGCAAGGAAGTAATCTGCACGGTCATGAAGGTCCCCTGCACGGTTGACGAAAATACTCCGGCGCTGGAATACAAGGGCAAGGTCTATTATTTCTGCTGCAACAATTGTCCGAAGATGTTCATGGAAGATCCGGATAAATATGCGGTAAAAACAGAAGTTACCCCCCACGCAATCACGGCTGATGAAATCGGCAAGGAAGTAACCTGCCCGGTCATGAAGGTCCCCTGCACGGTTGATAAGAATACATCTGCCCTTGAATACAAAGGCAAGGTTTATTATTTCTGCTGCAACAATTGCCCGAAAAGGTTCATGGAAGACCCGGATAAATATGCGGCACAATCTGAAATCAAAGCGCATTTCATCAGTGATGAAGAAGTGGGCAAAGAAGTGAGGTGCACGGTTATGGGCGGGACGTTCAAGGTGGAGAAAGATACCCCGGCACTGGAATACAAAGGCAAGGTCTATTATTTCTGTTGTTACAATTGCCCGGAGAAGTTTAAGGAAAATCCGGATAAATACGCAATCGAATCACAGGTTAAGGCGCATTTCATCAGCGATGAAGAAATCGGCAAAGAAGTAATCTGCCCGGTTATGAAAGGGACTTTCACAGTGGATAAGGAAACCCCGGCCCTTGAATACAAAGGCAAGGTTTATTATTTCTGCTGCTACAACTGCCCGAAAAAGTTCATCGCAGACCCGGATAAATATGCGTCAAAAGATTAATGAACAAAATGAAAGTGATTGATTTAACTTAATCTCGTTTGATAATAATGAAAGGAAATGAAAGAATGGCAGTGAAAACAACATGCTTACTATTGCTTTTAGGAACGATTTGCCTGTTTAGTTATTCGGCATTTGCCGAGGATGATTTCAAGCCGTCGATGAAATTCACGAACTCACGCTTCTCCGCCGGATATATAGATTCCGAGAGGAACGGCAGTTATTCGGCCGGCTCCTATTACATGCCCGATGCAAGATTGGAATTCAATTGGCTAATGAGCCCTGATGCAACCGTTCATGTCAGGATGAACCTGAACAACGCCAAGTTTACCGGAATGTGCTGTTTTTACGTAGAGTTGCGTAACCTGGCGGCTAATATTTCGCCGTCGTTGAAAGACAGCGCGTTTAACCCGTCCATTTGTCTCGGACAGTTTAAAATGGATTTCGGGGAGGAAAATTTCTCCAATGACCCGACCAACGGAGTGCTCATTTCCAATTCAGCGGCAAATATTGCCGGCATGGACGAAGGTTTGAATATAAACCAGGTGCTGCCTAAAGAAACGCTCGGGTTTCCCGCCAGATGGTCTTTGAGCTTTCATAACGGCAATACCACAGCCGCCGGCGGCGATAATACCCAGTCCAAGGCGGTTATTTTGAAACTATCCGCCCTTCCCTTGACGGCATTGTACGTTTCCGGCAGTTACTATAATTCCGGCGACTTAGGTGTGCAGGATGCGGCTTTAGGGTGTGGCGGTTTGGTCACCCGCCCGACGAACGCCACGGAATGGACGCGCAATATCTGGGAAGTTGATTTGCGCTATGATATCGAGCCGGGCAGTCAGTCTGACCATAAGCAAAGCAGGAGCAGCTGTTGTGCGGAGATAAATAGCAGCGGGATTTTACCCGGCCCGCCGGCTTTTTCGGATAGCAAGGCCTTTGTCAGGCTGGCTTACGGCAAATTTACCGACGACGGCAAAGACAGGCTTGCGCCGGTTCTCAAAGTAACCGAGCGGGAAGGTTCTTATTATTACCTGGAAGGATGTTATAACGCCACCAAGAAGGTATACCTGGGTGCCCGTTATAGTTTCATCGGGTTTGATAAGTCGGATATGTTTGCTTCGCTTAACGGTGTTAATGCCAATGACTATACCAGGATCTCGGCTGGTCCGGGCTATCGGTTATCCAAAAATACCCACATTAAGGCAGAGTATTCCGTTGATTCTGAAAAGATGCCGACCGGAGTGTCTGAACCCAAGAATAATCAGATTGCGATTTTATTTACAACCTTGTTTGATTAGGAAAGGATACCCCGTATGAAGAGAATGAAATGGGGCTGCATTGATATGATGCGCCTGGCCATGGCGGTTATTATGGTGTTGAGCATCATCGTCACTGGATGCTCCGCCGCTTCGGCAAATAAAGAAGTTGTTGACCAAGGCGCGGGAAACCAAACCCCGTCCGAAGAATTAAAGGATTTGCTTAATCGGGGCATTGCCCGGGAGCTGAGGGTTTCCATCCAGTATATGTGGCAGCATATCATCTGCAACGATGCGGAAAGCCAGGAGTTCCAGAACGAACTAAGGTCGATTGCCGTCAACGAAATGGGCCATGCAAAAGCCATTGCCGAACGGTTGTATGCTTTGGGCGGCGTTCCGACGACCAAGTCCGAAGATGTTACTGTCGGAAGCAGCCTTAAAGAGATGTTTGAAAACGACAAAAGGGAAGAAGCCGGTGCGCTTAAATTATACACGAGAACAATCGAACTTGCCGGCAAACTGGGCGATGAAATAACCGTTCGATTATTCAGGAAAATCCTGCAGGATGAACAGGAGCATTACGACACCTTCAGCGCCTTTTTGGAAAAGGTAAAGTAAAACTCCATCCCCCCGGCATTAATGCCGGGGGGATGGTGCTCCCTTAAAATATCGGATAAAACAGCCATC
The DNA here is from genome assembly GCA_016207825.1 of Planctomycetota bacterium. NCBI lineage: Bacteria > Pseudomonadati > Planctomycetota > Planctomycetota bacterium. The sequence continues at coordinate 9,502 of JACQZI010000025.1, forward strand.
CGTTTACTTCTTATAATACCAATTTCTGCGCGTACATTTCGTATTTAACTGTCTCACTTAATACTAAGTTTCATTTATATTAAAAGAGACAGTTTGGGCTTCATGATTTAATGCGCTTTCACCCTAATATCCTGTAATTGTTGATGTTATACCATCCCTTTCTATATGGATTAGATTAAGCAGTTTCATTAAGAATTATTAGATGATACGGAGTGATAACTTCTGCTTAAGCAGTATCCTTATGCAATCTCTTTATTCTTAAGGTGTTAGGCATACCGGAAATATTTATGTTTTGGTTGGCACGATATTTGCTTATAAAGATAAATGTTATTACGGCGTAATGCCGGTGTGGTAGATTTTAATGAAAGGGGGTGAAAAGAGATGGGAAAATGTTCTGCTAAATCATTTCCAAAGGGGCAGATGATGAATGTCCGTGCCGATGTTGGTAGCGCCGCAGGGAAGCTCTGGCAATATCTTTCCAAAAACGGCGTATCCAGCCTTGAGGACTTAAGCTGCCAGGCTGATATTGACTGCGATTTAGCCAAGCTGGCGGTTGGTTGGTTAGCCAGGGAAGATAAGGTTTGCCTTAGCCGGGATAAGAACGATACGTATATCCGGTTATCCGATTCCGAAGTAAGGGTATAAATTTAAATCATTATTACGGGAAATGGGGGAGTAAGATATACCCGGCGGTATGAAGGATGGTATTGAAGGAGAATTGCCCAAAATATGGATAAAAATGGCAAAAGGATACAAACACCGCAATATCATCTGATCATTCCCTTAGGGGACCCGGGATATCTTTTCCCCTTTCCCGAAAATGAATCCTTATTTTAACCGGAATCGTAAGAGCCAAGAGATTAATAATATTTTATAAGGAGGATTAAATATGTGCCAGATATGCGGTTGTACTCCATGTAAGAAATGCGGAAAGCCTATTGAAAACGGAGTTTGCAGCGGGTGCGGCAAGAAATCTGATGATTGTAACTGCAAAACCCAAACCGTTTCAGGTTTTTTGGAACAGGTCCGAAAACACCTGAATAAATGGAGGAATTTTCCGGTGCCGTGAACCCTTTTTAGCCGGGAAAGATGGCGGATAATTGTTTATTAAGCCGGATTTTTCATTTGGATGAAAGTGGCTGCGAAGGCGACAGGATTAATAAAGAAAAGGAGAATTGTTGCCGAAACTTGGTAGAAAAGCCAAGATTAAAAACAGACTATAGCCGGGTGAATAAATGAAACCTTGTAGCTTCTGCAGAAACATTTTGGATAACATCGCCAACGGCGTATATGTCGTAGATAATAATCTACACATCAGGTATTGGAACAGGATTATGGAGAAGATTACCGGCATAAAATCGCACGAAATAACCGGATATCCCTGTGAGCATAGGAAATTCTTTTATTATGACCGGAGCGGGGGACATCCCTGTACTCCTGAAAAATGTATTTTAGTGAATGCCATAAAATATGGTATCGCCGAGGAAAAGGATTTTTATCTCCACCATAAAGACGGATTCCAGGTGCCCGTTTCCCTGCGGGCTACGCCCCTTAGAAACGCGCACAACCAAGTCGTAGGAGCCGTCGGGATGTCCTGCGTTAATCTATATAAGATGGCTGGCATTCGGTATGCCACCGAGCAGGAACTAATGGCTTATATTGACCCGGTTACCCGCATAGGCAATCGCCGCTATGTTGAAATGAATGTCCAACGGAGATTGGAAGAATTATGCCGTTATTCTTGGAGTTTTGGCATACTGTTTATTGACCTGGACCATTTCAAGAAAATCAATGATTTATACGGCCATGATACCGGCGACGAAGTGCTTAAGAGTATGTCCAGTGTGCTTCAGCGTAATTTAAGGTCTTATGATGGGGTGGGACGCTGGGGCGGAGAAGAATTTATTGCCACCGTTCAGGGGGTTAAGGCGAATATGCTTTCTATCGTGGCGAACCGATTGCGTCAAACCATTGAAAGAAATAAGGTTATTGTAGGCGTGCATAATATCAAATGCACCATTTCTCTCGGCGCAACTCTGGGCAAAACCACCGATACAGTGGATGGTCTCCTGACAAGAGCAGATGGATTAATGTACCATAGCAAGAAATCAGGTCGTAATTGCGTGTCTACGGAAAAATTATGTTAAGCGGATGCGATAGATGATTAACAGGATAAGAAAAGTGCTAAAAAACGGCTCTAAAAAGAGTCCCTGCCAGAGGGGATTCCTTGAATTCGCCGGGTTGTCCGGAACGAAAAATTATGATTGAGCAACCTGTGGAGCAGGGAATAGATATTACTACACAACGGCAGGATGGAATCGTTGAAGTTATAATGAAGGGATACATAGACGCTTATACATATACAGATGTTGAAAAAACCTTTAATCGCCTCGTTGAAGAAAAGGTTTCTAAAGTGATTTTGGATATGTCTAAGGTGAAATTTTTAGGGGCGGTTGGGGCGGGGCTTCTTATAACTTTATTAACCGGGATAGAAGAAAATAAAGGAAAAGTAGTAATATTAAAACCCTCCTCCGAAGTAAAAGAAGTATTGGACTTAGTCGGGTTGAGCGCTGTTTTTCCCATAGCTAATGACAATGTAACGGCGTGGAAATCTGTTTTGTCCGCATGATGTTATTGTGATTGTTAGGATAATTGTCTGGTTATACGAAAGGTTTAATGAATGAATATTCTGCTTATCGCAGCTAATCGCCATAAACAGCCGGTTCCGGTGATGCCGTTCGGGCATTGCATTCCGGAGCAAATTTATTAGGAGTAAAATTATGAAACAAATTTGTACAGCCCCGATTCAAGGGATTAATAATGTTTCCGGCGAAAAAGGAGGAGGAAAATCAATGAAATATATCCTGCTGGCAATAATTGTAGTTTTATTGTTGTTTATCCTGTCCTATAAGGGCGACGATAAAACACCCGCCAGGATAATCTCAGAAAACGTAGAATATAAAAGCAATGGCGTGGTAATGGAAGGCTTCATTGCTTATGACGGGGCGGTTTCCGGTAAGCGGCCGGCAGTCATCATCGTCCATGAATGGGATGGGCTGGGTAATTACGTCAAAAGCCGGGCGGAACAGATTGCCCGATTGGGTTATGTGGCTTTCTGCGCGGATATTTACGGAAAAGGCGTAAGGGCAAGCTCGAGCGAAGAATCCGCAAAGTTAGCCGGCACTTACCGCGCCAACCCCAAACTTATGCGGGAAAGGATAACCGCCGCATTAGAAGAACTGAAAAATAATGAACTGGTGGATAAGGATAATATCGCAGCCATGGGGTATTGCTTCGGCGGAGGGACTGTTTTGGAGCTGGCAAGGACCGGGGCGGATATTAAGGGCGTTATCAGTTTCCACGGCAACCTCAATAACCTTGATCCGGCAACGACAAAACCAATCCAGGCGAAAATATTGGTTCTGCACGGCGCGGATGACAAATCAGTAACGCCGGAGGCGATGACGGCATTTGAAGATGAAATGCGCCATGCCAAAACCGACTGGCAAATTGTCATTTACGGCAACGCTGTGCACGGGTTTACCAATCCGGCACATGGCAATGACCCGGGAAAAGGCGCGGCTTATGAGGAGAAGGCCGACAAACGTTCATGGGAAGCCATGAAGAGCTTCCTTAAAGAAATATTTTCTCCGAATGATTTAAAGCACTGATTAAAAAACAACCATGTTATGGTAAAAACAACGCTGGTGAAAAAGACTGTCCCGAATGCTTTTACCGGAAATGGCAAGGCGCTGGTGAGCAAGGTAAATATCACCGGAAATCTCAGGCGGGATATCAGGAAAGCTGTCTCTTTAATCGGCGATCTGGCCCGTATAATCAAGCCTAACGATACGGTCCTTTTGAAGCCCAACTACGTATTTGATGCGCCGTATCCGGCTACCACATCCCCTGATTTCCTGCGCGCGGTTGTGGAAATAGTTAAGGAATACCATCCGTCAAGAATCCTGATAGGTGAGTCCTCGGCTTACTGGCAAAACACGCGCCGGAATATGGAGCGCCACGGCGCCTTTGATGTTGCCCGTGAAACCGGCGCGGAAATTTATATCTTTGATGATTACGACTGGGTTAGGATAGCGATTCCTAATGGAAAATACCAGAAATCCACCAAAATCCCCAGAATATTGGATGAGGTGAACTGCCTGATTTTCCTGCCGTGTTTGAAAACCCACCGGCTTGCCAGATACACCTGTTCCCTGAAACTTGCCTTTGGTTGCACCAAGAAATCCGAGCGGGTAGCACATTTTATTAACCTGGAACCCAAGGTTGCCGAGGTGGCATCGGTAATCTGGCCGGACCTGTGCATCGTGGACGCCCGGAAAATCTTCATTACCCATGGCCCGGGTGAAGGGGATGCCGCCGAGCCCGGATTGTTTCTTGCTTCCGGCGACCGGATTGCGATTGATGTCGAAGGAGTAAAAATAATCCAGTCTTATCCTGCCAAAAACAGGCTGGATATGGATGCCTGGGAGCTCCCGACCATAAGGCGTGCGATAGAACTTGGGCTGGGCGCCGAATCAGAAAAAGATTATATATTAAAATCTTCTGAGAAATTGGATTTCGTTGCCCAGCCCTAAAATATAAAAGGAGATATAATGGAAAGAACCGTAAAGTTTAAAGGACAGTCCGTAACCTTGGAGGGGACGGAATTGAAAATCGGCAGGCAGGCACCCGATTTTACCGTGGTTAACCAGGATATGAAAGAAGTCAGCCTGGCTGATTATAACGGTAAGATTAAGGTCATCACCACTTTCCCTTCCCTGGATACGCCGGTCTGCGATTTGCAGGTAAAGGAATTCAATAAAAGGGCGGCTAAGCTCTCCGATGACGTCATCGTCCTGGGCATAAGCATGGACCTGCCTTTTGCCCAGGCCAGGTTCTGCCAGGAAAATGAGATTAAGAATGCCGTGGTCGTATCCGATTACCGGTACGCCTCCTTCGGCAAGAATTACGGATTGCTTATCAAGGAACTCCGGCTCCTGGCGCGCTCCGTGATTATCCTGGATAAGGATAATGTAGCCCGGTATATCCAGATAGTGGATGATTTGGGCAAGCCGCCTGATTATGATGCGGCATTAACCAAGCTCTCTGAAATAAAACAGCCAGAAACACAGCCCAGCGTAACTTAATCGGTTCGCCGGGTAGTTTACAGGCTATTGGCCTGTCTTTGACAGGAGAAAGGATTAGGGTTTTATGTTACCAATTGGATTACTGATGAAAGAACACCGCTTGATCGAACAAATGTTCGGGGTCATTGAGAAAGAAACCGGCATATTCCGGCAGGAAAACAAGGCTAACCCCGTCTTTATTTCGCGGGCAATTGATTTTATCCGCAACTATGCCGACCTATGCCATCACGGCAAGGAAGAAGGCATCCTGTTCCGCGACCTGTCCCGGAAAAAACTGTCTCCCAAGCATACGCGCATCATGGACGAATTAATTGATGAGCATCGCCAGGCGCGGGCTAAGGTCCATGAATTAGTCCGGGCTAACGAGAAATACAGCACCGGCGCACCCGAAGCGTTGCCCCAAATCCTGAAGTGCATTGATTTCCTGGTTGATTTTTATCCTAAGCATATCGAAAAAGAGGACAAGCAGTTTTTCCCTCCCTGCATGGATTATTTCAGCCCAGCGGAAAAAAAGGCAATGCTGGCGGAAGAGCGGGAATTTGACCGCAGCATGGTGCACCGGATATACCAGGATAAAGCCGAGCAGCCGGCTGAACCGGATGTCGGGACATGGTATTTCAAAACTTGCCACCAGAAAGTATGATAAATGACCGGCGCGTTATGATTAAGTTTAACAACCGCTATGAAGCCGGCCGGATGTTGTTCAATAAAATCGCCGGACTAGACCTGACACTAAAGAAGCCGCTTATCCTGGGCATCCCGCGCGGCGGCGTGGCAATAGGCGCGGCATTGGCGCAGGGCTTGCAGGCGCCGTTGGACACCATCACCTTAAGAAAACTGCCCTTCCCGGATAATCCTGAAGCCGGATTTGGCGCGGTCACTCTTGACAAGGTCGTTATTCTCAACGAGAAATTAATAAATTATTACCGGCTGGATGAGCACACGATAAACCGGATTGTGGATGAGGTCTATAAAGAAGTGCTCAGGCGTAACCGCATATACCGGCAGAATAAGCCCTTTCCAAAATTAAACGGCCGCACAGTCATCATCACGGATGACGGGCTGGCCAGCGGTTTTACGATGTTAGCCGCCATCAGGTTTGCCCGCCAGCGGGATGCCGGTGAAATAATCGTCGCGGTTCCCGTGGCCCATCGCCAGGCATATGATATGATAAAGAAAGAAAGCGATAATCTCGCGGCTTTGCATGTCAGCGACCAACCCTATTTTGCCGTGGCTGGATTCTATGATGATTTTCCCGATATGACGGATAATGAGGTCATCTCTTATTTAACCGGTGAAAAACAAGGTAGTTTTGCTAAATAGTTGAGAATGCTGAAAGGAGGAAATGGTATGAAGATGAACCCGGTAGTCCATTTTGAGATGCCGGCCCAAGACCGGAAGCGGGCAGCGGATTTTTACACGAATGTCTTCGGCTGGGAGATGCGGCAATTAAGCCCGGATATGGGGCATTATATCCTGGCGATGACTACGGAATCCGATGAAAAAGGCCCAAAAGAGCCCGGCAGAATCAACGGTGGCTTTTTCCAGAAAACAAGCGATAACCCCGCACAGCATCCATCTATCGTCATCGCGGTGGATGATATCAAGCTTGCCATGGAAAAAGTGGTGGCGGAAGGCGGGAAGGTCTTGCGCGAGCCGATGGAAATACCCGGAGTCGGGAAGTACGCGCCGATTTTGGATACGGAAGGCAACCTGGCAAGCATGCTCCAGCCGTTGCAAATGTAACGGCAGGAAGGAATAAGTATTATGCGAAAAATCACCCCGTGTTTGTGGTTTGACAGCCAGGCCGAAGAGGCGGCGGATTTTTACACCTCTGTTTTCTCCGCTCTCGGCAGGAAGAAATCCAAGGTCTTAAACGTCATGCGCTACGGAGAGGCGGATGCGAAGGTTTCCGGAAAACCAAAGGGTTCGGTGATGACCGTTACATTCGCGCTCGATGGGCAGGAATTCATGGCGTTAAACGGCGGGCCGATATTCAAATTTACAGAAGCGATTTCGTTTATTATAAACTGCAAGACTCAGGATGAAATAGACGTGTTGTGGGAAAAGCTTTCCGAAGGCGGGGACGAAAAGGCGCAGCAATGCGGATGGCTTAAAGATAAATACGGCGTCTCGTGGCAGATTGTCCCGGCTATAATGGACAAGCTTATGCGGGACAAAAATCCCGCAAAAACGGAAAAAGTCATGGAAGCAATGCTTCCGATGAAGAAGCTCGATATTGAGAAATTAAAACAGGCATATAGGGAGGGATAAAATAATATGAGAAAACTTATCATCCTCACTTTCATAACACTTGACGGGGTCATGCAAGCCCCCGGCGGACCCGAGGAAGATACCTCCGGCGGTTTCAAATACGGCGGCTGGGTTGTTCCATATAGCGATGAATTCTTCGGCAAGGTCATGGAAGAGCAGATGAAGCAGCCTTTCAATTTGCTCCTGGGCAGAAGAACCTTCGAAATATTCGCATCTTACTGGCCGCAACATGCGAATGAATGGCCCGGCATAAACGAATCCGCCAAGTATGTGGTTTCAAATACTCTTACCAGGCATGATTGGAAAAATTCCATCTTTATAAAAGGCGACATTGTGAAGGAAATCAAAAAGCTTAAAATGCAGAACGGGCCCGACCTGCAAGTCTACGGCAGCGGCAAACTCGCCCAAACGCTCTTGCAGCATGATTTGGTTGACGAATTGTGGCTCAAGACATTTCCCATTACGCTGGGTTCAGGCAAGCGCCTTTTTACCGAGGGCACGGGTCCGGCTGCTTTCAAACTGACCGATAGCAAGGTTTCGCCAAAGGGTGTTATTGTCGCCAAATACGAGCGCGCAGGAAAAGCTAACCGAGGCCGAGCTTACCCGCCGCTAACGGCTTTCTAAAGGAATGAGGGAGGTTTTATGATGCTTGAAGCCAGGCATATCAGCGTGCCGATTAACCGGCCGGCTGAAGAGATCTATGAATTCGCATCGAATCCGATGAATCTGCCGAAATGGGCAACCGGGCTGGGAGATTCCATTAAGAACGAGTCCGGCGACTGGATAGCCGATTCATCCATGGGCAGAATCAAGATTAAATTTGCCGGGAAAAACAAGCTGGGCGTCTTGGACCACGTGGTGACCCTCCCCTCCGGTAAAGAGACCTATAATCCCATGCGCGTATTTTCCAATAACGGCGGGAGCGAGTTGACTTTTACGCTTTACCGCCAGCCGGATATGACGGATGAAATGTTTGATGATGACGCAAAGACGGTCAAAAGCGACATGGAAAGGCTGAAGGCATTGCTTGAAAATAGCCGGTTTCCCGTACGAACAGCGGGATATCCTGATGATATACGACCGGCGGAATAAAGAAATCTGCGCAAGATACTTGCGCAATGAAAGGAGAATTGTATAAAACTGTTAAGGGCCTTGTTATGGCTTGGCGGGGTATTGTGCCTTTTGGCATTCCCCATGATAGTGACCCCTTGGAATACAGTGGCAAAGATGCTGGCATGGTTTGGATTCCATAATATAGTCGTAGGCGGGTTGACCGTTTACGTCTACCGAATCATGTGTGCCGGCATCGGGCTTTTCGGGATATTCCTCATCATGCTTGCGTTAAATCTCACCCGCTATAAGCCCATGGTTAAACTTGCCGGGCTGGGATTTATCTTTGTCGGACTGATTGCCATTGCCACGGGTTTTTGGGTAAAGATGGCTCCGCCCTGGTATATTGCGGACGGCGGGTTTTCCGTATTATTCGGCCTGCTGATAACGGTTTTAGGCGGGCAATTGAAGCCGGAAGCTTCTCAGGCGTGCCTGCCCGTAAAGGGAGAAAAGCTTAGCCGATAATGTATCGCCACGGCGCAACTCTCCATAGGCATACAGGTATCGGGGTGGCCTACTGTAAGATATAATAAAAAAGAGGAGGAATAAAAATGAAGGGGAATTACGTTGACGGGTTCGTGCTATGCGTACCCAAAAAGAATCTCCGGGCTTATCGCGCCATGGCTTTGGAGGGGGCGAAAATCTGGCGCAAATACGGGGCGTTAGATTACAAGGAATGTGTCGGCGACGACTTATATCCGAAATGGGGGCTTCCCTTCCCCAAAATGGCTAAGACAAAACCCGGTGAGACGGTGGTTTTTTCCTATATTGTTTATAAATCACGCGCGCACCGCGATAGTGTCAACGCCAAGGTGATGAAAGAAATGGAGAACGAATACAAACATAAAGATATGACTATGCCATTTGATGTAAAGCGCATGGCTTACGGCGGTTTTAAGGTTATTGCAAGCTCTTAAGCGCCTGTGCGGATAAGAAGTTGACATGAAAAAGATATTTGCCGAGGGTTGCGGACATATAGGGCTTTTTACGGGCAATCCCGCCGGAGCGCTGAATTTCTATACGCGTAAGCTGGGATTCAGGGAAGAAAAGGAGGAGATGGTTGCCGCGGAAGTTATCCGGCGCGTTTTCGGGGTTGATTCGGCCTGCAAACTGGTTAAACTGTCATGGGAAAGCTTGTCCCTGGAAATATTTTACCCGATATCGAAAAGAATAGCAAAGAGGCGCGATTTGTCCGCCGGATACAACCACTGGGGTCTCCGGGTGTTTGACCGGGAGAAATTTTGCAATCGCCTCAAGCGTAAGAAGGTGCCCCTCATCAAAATCAGGAGGAATAACCACTCGATATATTTTATCAAAGACCCGGATGGCAACCGGATAGAAATCAAGGAATAATAATCAGGTGAATTGAAAGGAGCAGCGTGATGGGTAGATTGCGTATAATATCAAATTCTGATGAGCCTTTTGCGGACAGGGCTGACGCCGGCAGGGCGCTGGCAGAAGAACTGAAGAAATACAAAGGCAAAAATACCGTGGTGCTCGGTATTCCGCGCGGCGGGTTAATCATCGCCCGCGAAATGGCGCACGCGCTCGAGGCTGAGTTGGACATGGTGTTTTCCAGGAAAATAGGGTTGCAGGATAACCCGGAACTGGCAATCGGTTCTATCAGCGAAGACGGGAAATTATTCCTGAACAAAAATCTCATTGATGAAACGGATACGGAAAGTTCTTATATTAAATGGGAAAAAGAGCGCCAGTCGGCGGAAATAGCCCGGCGGGTGGCGCTGTATCGCAAAATCCTGCCGAAAGTGCCGTTGAAAGGGAAAACGGTAATCGTAACGGATGACGGCATCGCGACCGGCGCGACCATGCAGGCGTCTCTTTGGAGCGCCCGCCAGGAGCATCCCCAGAAACTGATTGCCGCTATCCCGGTCGGGCCGGAAGATACTTTAATCCGCTTGGCTGATGACGCGGATGAAATGATATGCCTGCGCGCCCCGTATCCTTTTATGGCGGTAGGGCGCTTTTATTTAAGTTTCGACCAGATTGATGACGCGGAGCTTATGGAAATCCTGAAAGAGGAATCGGAAAGGAAGGTGGTTAAATGAATCCCAAGACAATGGAAAAAAGCCAATTAGTGCGCATCCCGTCACAAGGGGCGGTTCTTGAAGGCGATTTGGATATCCCCTCCGGGGCCGGGCAGGTTATCTTATTTGCCCATGGAAGCGGGAGCAGCCGGTTCAGCCCCAGGAACCGGTTTGTCGCGCAGGAACTCCGCAAAGCGGGATTTGCCACACTGCTGGCCGACCTCTTAAGCCCGGAAGAAGAGCAAATAGATAGCCGGACCGCGCACCTGAGGTTTGATATCGGGTTTCTTGCCCGGCGCCTCATCAGCGTGACCGATTGGCTCAGGGAAAACGAAACGACCAGTAATTTTAAGATAGGCTATTTCGGCGCCAGCACCGGCGCGGCGGCTGCCCTGGTATCCGCCGTAAAACGCCGGGAAGCGGTCGGCGCGATTGTCTCTCGCGGGGGACGGCCTGACCTGGCCGAAGAAGCCCTTCCTCTGGTCAGGGCGCCGACCCTCCTTATCGTCGGCGGAAACGATTTTGAGGTAATAGAGATGAACCGGGCGGCATTAGATTTGCTGGAATCAAAAAAAGAACTCGTGATTGTCCCGGGCGCGACCCACCTTTTCGAAGAACCCGGCGCCCTGGAAGAAGTTGCCCGGCTCGCTTCCGGCTGGTTCACCCGTTATCTATCCAAAAAAAGGATAAATGAATGATTGTGATACGCACACCTCAAAGCATCTTTAAGGCCGGAGGCGCTATTGACAACGGCGCCTTTTCCGGCCGCTGGCATTTTTCCTTTGATGAATATTACGACCCTAAATATGTCCGTTTCGGCAATCTGCGCGTATTCAACGACGATACCCTTTCTCCGGGCGCGACCTGGCCACTCCATCATCACGCGGAAATAGAAGTCGTTACCTATTGCGCCGAAGGCGAATTCCTCCATGTGGATGAGCGCGGCAAGGGCGGCGTTCTGCAAAAGGGCTGGGTCCAGCATACCACGGTCGGGCAAGGCATGTCGCATTCAGAGGTTAATAACCGGCCGGATATTCCTCTGCGTTTTATCCAGATGTGGTTCATGCCGAAAGCCCGGAGATTGAAACCATCTGTCGAACAGAAAAAGGTTACTCAAGAAGAGCGGACAAATAAATTCCTGCCCCTCGTCTCCAATACTCATCCCGAAGCCCTGAAGATAGCCTCGGACGCTTCGGTTTATTCCGCCTTCCTCAAGGCAGGCAGATCCATAAAACATCCCATCAGTAAAAACAAAGGCGGTTATCTTTATCTCCTTGAAGGTGGAGCGATTAAGATTGCGAATCATAAGGTTAATCCGCTGGGCGCCGCGATGATTACCGGCGAAACAGGCATAAATATCAGCGCTGAATCTGATAGTGAACTTCTTTTGGTGGAGGTGACTCTTGATTAAATTTATCAGGACAGACGGCACGATGGCAAGCAGGCAATTTATCGGTTCCTGGTCAGTGGCAGTCCCGCCATTTGCCCTTAACCAATCCGAAGGCGAAAGGTTTTTGAGAGAGCATTATGGTGACAAGATAGGTGCGAGGTCGTTAAATGTTATAGGCAAGGTTTTTAACCACCCCAGCGTGCAACAGCGTTATTTCGCCTTTAGCGATCCTTCCTGTCTAATCAATGAAAATCCGGATGAGCGCATAGAGCGCTTTACCACGGAAGCGGTGAAACTTTCCTCGAAAGCCGCAATCGAAGCCATGGATAAGGTAGGAGTGGAAAAAGATGAAATAACCGGCGTGGTGGTAAATACCTGCACCGGCTATATTTGCCCCGGGTTATCCACTTACCTGGTAGAGGGATTAAAACTAAAGCGCACGGCACGCGTCTATGATTTAGTGGGAAGCGGCTGCGGCGGCGCCATTCCGAATTTACAGCTTTCCCAGGCGTTGTTAAAAGAAGGCAATGGGGATAAAATCCTGAGCGTCTCGGTAGAAATTTGCAGTGCCACTTTCCAGATGGCGGATAATCTGAGCCTGATTATTTCCAATGCCATTTTCGGGGACGGCGCCGCGGCGGCGGTCGTCTGGAACCAGCCGCGCGGGCTGGCGCTCTTGTCCTCGGTCTCACACCACGCGCCGGAATACCGTGACGACATCCGCTTTGTTTACCGGAATGGCAGGCTCCATAACCAGCTTTCTCTGCGCCTGCCCAAACTGGTTGGCAAAGCCGTGGGGCGGTTGGTTGCGGATTTGCTCCAACAAAACCGCCTGCAACGTGAAGATATCGCGCATTGGGTAATACATCCGGGAGGCGAAAATATTATTGCCGCTATCAAGAGCGAGTTGAACCTTTCCGAGGAACACCTCCAACCCACCAGGGATGTCCTGGCAAACTACGGCAATATGTCTTCGGCAACGGTCTGGTTCATACTTGACCGGGTGAAAGATAAGATTATGCCCGGTGAATATCTGGTAGTAATCGCCTTTGGCGCCGGATTTTCCTCTCATGCGTATCTTTTGCAATCTGGTTCTTAGGTGGTTCCTGACAAATGGAATGGGATCGTACAGTCTATCCTTAATCTAAACAACCGCTCGCCAGGTCTAATTATAAGACTAATAAAATACAGTACAAAATAATAATAATATAGAGGCCTACATACTCGACTTTCATATACTACGGACTCTATCCCCATAGTGTACAATTTAGACTTAGTGAAGTGTTTCTGATAAGCAAGGACTGTTTCATTTCATTGCTTGTCTCATTTAGATTAGTGAGACAGGGGTAAATCCATTATTCGCCGGTTTAGCCCTTTAATAAGTATTTAAAATGGAGTTTTGGTATTTGTGAGTGCGTATCATTAAGATTACTTAAATGAGACAATATGGATTTTGACTAAAAAGTAGATTTCCATATTTAACGACCTGATTTCCAAAGGGTTAAGTAAGTTAATAAAATTTTACCATTGGTTGGCACACTTTTTGCTTAATAGATAACTAACTATGTTATTACGAGATAAATTAATGAATGACGTATCGTTTATTATAATAAAGATAGGAGGAGAAGGAAATGATAATAAAAACCGATTCGGGGTAAATCCGGGAATGTTCCAACGGTATACAAATCAAAACCAAAAACATCTTTTAAGGAGATAATATGAAAAAAGAGGAAATCTCACCAAACCAGGTAACAAAGTTAATGCTTACACTTATTATGGTCATTGCCTTAACGGGCATGGGTATCTATATGCTTTACGGGCAAGACCAGGATCCGGATACAACGGCCGGTTCAAGCACCGAGGGGCAGGAGGAAGTTACGATTACGGCGGATGAACCGCTTTCTACAACAAACCCTGCGCTTATGACGCTTGACCAGTTGAAAGAACGGGCAATAAAGCGCTTTGAGGCAAAGCGCGCCCTGCCTGAGTTACGCAGGAAAGCCGCCGAAAGGCTTGCTCAAAATGGCACAAGCGGCGCAATGGGCATGCCCCAGCAGGGAATGCCGCCGATGCCCGGCGGGACGCCGAATTATTTCGGTCCAGAGCCCAACTGGGCATATAGCCCGCAACTTACTAAATTCGTAGATTCGCTTCCCGGCCTGGGATATGCCAACAGGAATAATCTCGGGCAATATATACCCGTAGCTGTCCCGGACAAGACGGCTTACGCGGGCTGTGATTATTACGAAATCGGTGTAACCGACCATTCTGAACAGATGCATTCTGAGTTAGGGATGACCAAGACCAGGGGATATTACCAGATAAACTCTGCCGACCCAAACGTTACGGCAAAGCATTATCTTGGGCCCTTAATTATAGCCAACCGCAATACTCCTATCCGCCTGAAATTCGTCAATAACGTGGCAACCGGCACCAATGGCGCCTTGTTTTTACCGGTTGATACCACGGTCATGGGCGCCGGTATGGGACCTCTGGGCGGAATGGAAATGTATCCGGAAAACCGTGCCGAGCTTCATCTCCATGGCATCTTTGCCCCGTGGATTAGCGATGGGACGCCTCATCAGTGGATTACCCCGGCGGGCGAACCTACTTCTTATCCAAAGGGCGTAAGTATGTTCAATGTTCCGGATATGCCTGACCCGGGCGCAGGCGCTTCAACATATTATTATCCTAACCAGCAGAGCGCCCGTTTTATGTTCTACCATGACCACTCATTCGGGATTACACGCCTTAATGTCTATGGCGGGGAAGCCGCGGGTTATATTTTGAGAGACCCGGTATTAGACGACCCCGATGCACCGGGAAGCATGCTTTCAAGGGGCGTTATTCCGGCAGACGAGCTTCCTTTAATCATCCAAGATAAGACCTTTGTGGATGCAACGACCATTACGGCTACAGACCCGACCTGGAACTGGGGTTCGACCCCAGGCATGCCTATGACCGGAGACCTCTGGTTCCCGCATGTATATATGCCTAACCAGAATCCTAATTCAGAAGACGGGATGAATGCAATGGGCAGATGGGATTATGGCCCTTGGTTTTGGCCGCCAACAACTGTGCAGTATACTACCCTGCCGCATCCATCCATGGCAATGGAAGCCTTTATGGATACGCCGGTGATTAATGGAACGGCATATCCTTATGTGGAACTCCAGCCCAAGGCATATCGTTTAAGGATATTAAATGCGTGCAATGACCGCTATGTAAATTTACAGTTATATTATGCGGATACAGGTGATGGCATAAGCGCGACCGCTACGGCAGCATTAGCCGGCACCCAAGTTAGCGCTATTAACGTAACTGACGGCGGTTCAGGCTATACTTCAGCCCCTACCGTATACATCTACGGCGGCGGCGGCTCTGGCGCGACAGCTACGGCAACCATAGCAGGCGGCGCGGTGACCGGCATTACGGTAAACACTCCCGGCACCGGCTATGCCTCTGCACCGACTATCCTGGTAGGAAGCGCCAAGGAAGTAAAAATGGTTCGTGCCGACGGGCTTGCTTATGATACGCCTTATGGCCCTTATACGGTTGAATATGACGGCCGATTTGGCGGCGTTCCCGACCCGAGACGAGCCGGTCCAAAGATGGTCCAGATAGGAAATGAAGGAGGGATTCTTCCTAACCCGGTAACACTCAATGCCCCGCCTGTTCCAATCGGCTATGACTTTGGATATAAAACAATGACACTTGGTAATGTCGAGTCGTATAATCTTTACATGGGACCGGCAGAACGTGCCGATGTTATCGTAGATTTTTCCGCGGTAACGCCCGGCGCTACTTTGATTCTCTATAATGATGCACCGGCTCCATTGCCTGCAGGCGACCCGCGGTTTGATTTCTACACAAACAATGAGGATACGACTGCCAACGGCGGCACGGCTCCGACACTGCCGGGTTTTGGCCCAAATATCCGGACTATGATGCAGATACGCATTACAGGGACCGCCTCGGCGCCATTTAACTTTACCGCGCTGGATACGGAAATTCCAACGGCTTATCTTGCGACACAGCCGGCGCCTTTGGTCCCGCAAGTGGATTATCCCGGCGCTTACAGCGCGACAGCAAATACGTATGCCCATATCCATGACGGTTCGATGACCTTTACCCCAACCGGGACAAGTTCACCCATTACAGTTGCATTCCAATCAAAGGCAATAGTTGAGGAATTTGAGCTCACCTATGGCCGTATGAATTCACAATTGGGAACGGAATGGTGGATTATCAATAACCAAGGACAGCAAACCAATGGTTTTGCCTATGTGGATCCGGTAACAGAAGTATTGCCAGAAGGTGAAATCCAGATATGGAAGATAGTCCATAACGGTGTGGATACCCATGCCATACACTGGCACCTTATTAACGTGCAGGTGCTTAACAGGACCGACTGGGCAGGCGTGATAAAACCGCCGGACCCGAACGAATTAGGCTGGAAAGAAACTGTTAAAATAAATCCTTTAGAAGATACTTTTGTTGCCGTGAAATCAGCCCGGCCTTCGGTTCCATTTGCAGTTCCGGATAGCGTCCGGCCTTTGGACCCGACAATGCCGATAGGGACGGTGATAGGGACAAATCCATGGGCGTATACAGATGCCCCGACCATAAACGAAGTAGTTAATTTTGGCTGGGAATACGTCTGGCACTGCCACCTTCTGGGACATGAAGAAATGGATATGATGAGACCGCTCTCCATGAAAGTTGCGGGTGGCGGACCGTTTGAGCCCGATGCCCCTATATCACTTACTGCCGTAGCCAACGGCCCCAATGAGGTGAGGCTTAATTGGGTGGATAACGCAACTAATGAGCTCATGTTTATCGTCCAGCGGAGCAACAACGGGATTCTTGCTTTTACCAATATAGGGAATGTCTTCGGGAATATAACCAGCTATACTGATTTAACAGCTGGACCGGGAACTACATACGCATATCGTGTTTACGCTTACAACAATGCAGGGCTTTCCCAGCCGTCAAATACGGTAGAGGTAACAACCCCCGGAGTGGTAACACCCGGAGCGCCGACCAGTGTAATCGCCATAGCCGGCAATTCCCAGGCAATTGTGGGTTT
The DNA here is from genome assembly GCA_016207825.1 of Planctomycetota bacterium. Lineage (NCBI taxonomy): Bacteria > Pseudomonadati > Planctomycetota > Planctomycetota bacterium. The sequence goes on from JACQZI010000025.1 coordinate 26,557, forward strand.
TGTTGCACCTGCACAAACCGGTGGATCTCCCATTACGTTATACACGGTAACCTCAAACCCGGGCGGCATAACAGCTACAGGAAATGCAAGCTCGATCATCGTAACCGGTTTGACCAACGGGACACCCTATAATTTTACGGTTACTGCAAGGAATGTCGCCGGGACAGGTCCGGCTTCAACGCCTTCCAATACCGTAATACCTGCCACAGTCCCCGGAGCGCCGACCAATGTAACTGCTATAGCCGGTGTCGGAAGGGCAACGGTTGTCTTTACACCGCCTGTGTCAGACGGTGGTGACCCGATTGTTTCCTATACGGTGACCTCGGTTCCCGGCAATATCGTAGCAACCGGGACAGCGAATCCTATAACCGTAAACGGGCTTAACGCAGGCACGGCTTACCAGTTCAACGTGAAAGCAACTAATACGGTTGGAACAGGTCCGGCGTCTACGCTTTCCAATAGTGTAACACCGACACAACCGACCGTTCCCGGAAGGCCTACCAATGTACGGGCAAGGGCAGGTAACGGCAGGGCAACCGTAACGTTTAATTGGCCTCAGAACGATGGCGGACGCAATATCACAGGGTTTAGGGCAACCGGTAGGCGCCGTAATGCCCAAGGCGGTTTAATCTTTGCAGGGGCGGTTACAACCGACGTAACAGCCACGGGACCGGACAGCCCCATAGAAGTAACGGGATTAGTTAACGGTTTTTACTATGATTTTGTCGTAGAGGCAATAAACGAAGTAGGGACAAGCGCGGCATCCGACCCTTCCCCGGTCGTCAGGCCTTTGGCATCCACAGCGCCGGATAAATCCAACAATAAAAAATGCGGTCTGCTTGGACCCGAGCCGTTTGTCTTGCTCGGACTGCTCATGCTTTTAAAGAAGAAAAGGAAAAACATAAGAAGTTAACATTTTGTTCTTAGACACTTTGCCCCCCGACGTTACGTCGGGGGGCCTTTCCAAAAGGGTTATCAGCAACCATAAAAATACATGAGGAAAAGGAATTATATGGGGAAAAGAATCTTAGCAATGACATGCGCATCAAGATAATTGTGCTATAACCGGAATATGATTAGTATTAAAGAGGAGATAGTATGAAAAAACTTGAGTTACTATTAAACACGATAACTAGATTTATGCTTGTATTTATCCTGGTTATTGCCGTAACCAGTTTGGGTATCTATCTGGTTTACGCGCAGGATGATGACCCGGATACAATATCCGGTTCAAGTTTCCAGGCGGATATAACACTTGACCAATTTAAAGAACGGGCATTAAAACGCTTTGAGGCAAAGCGCGCCCTGCCTGAAGCACGCAGGAAAGCCGCCGAAAGGCGCGCCCAAAATGGCACAAGCGGCGCAATGGGCATGCCCCAGCAAGGGATATCTCCGATGCCCGGCGGGACGCCGAATTATTTCGGTCCAGAGCCCAACTGGGCATATAGCCCGCAACTCACTAAATTCGTAGATTCACTGCCCGGCCTGGGATATGCCAACAGGAATAATCTCGGGCAATATATTCCGGTAGCTGTTCCTGACCAGACAACTTATTCGGGCGCTGATTATTACGAAATCGGAATAACCGACCATTCTGAACAGATGCACTCCGGTTTGTCACCGACTAAAACCAGGGGATATTACCAGATAAATTCTGCCGACCCGAACGTTACGGCAAAGCATTATCTTGGCCCTTTAATCATAGCCAAGCGCGATGTTCCTGTCCGCCTTAAATTCGTCAATAACGTGGCAACCAGCACCGCGGGCAGTTTATTTCTGCCGGTAGATACCACGGTCATGGGTGCCGGAATGGGGCCGATGGGCGGAATGGAAATGTATACGCAGAACCGCGCCGAACTCCATCTCCACGGAATCTTTGCCCCATGGATAAGCGACGGCACGCCGCACCAGTGGATTACACCGGCCGGTGAAGTTACCTCATATCCCAGAGGCGTAAGTATGTTCAATGTCCCGGATATGCCTGACCCGGGCAATGGCGCCCAGACATATTATTATCCTAACCAGCAGAGCGGACGTTTAATGTTTTATCACGACCACTCATTCGGCATTACACGGCTTAATGTCTATGCCGGAGAAGCATCCGGTTATATTATAAGAGACCCGGTATTGGACGATACTGATGCACCGGGAAGCATGGTTTCAAGAGGCGTTATTCCGGCTGACGAGATTCCGTTAATCATTCAGGATAAGACTTTCGTGGACGCGACCACGATTACCGCAACCGACCCGACCTGGAATTGGGGCGCGACACCTGGTAGTCCGATAACCGGCGATCTCTGGTTCCCGCACGTTTATATGCCGAACCAGGACCAGAATTCACCGACAGGAATGAATGACTTGGGCAGATGGGATTACGGGCCCTTGGTTTGGCCGCCCACGCCGGTACAGGATCCTGTTTTGCCTGATACATCCATGGTCATGGAAGCCTTTATGGATACGCCTGTAGTTAATGGCACTGCGTATCCTTATGTTACCCTTCAGCCCAAGGCATACCGCTTTAGGGTATTGAATGCCTGCAATGACCGTTTCCTGAATTTACAGTTATATTATTCTGATACTGGTAACGGCATAAGCGCTACAGCCACGGCAACAGTGGCAAGCGGCGCTGTGACCGGCATTAACGTTACTAACGGCGGTTCAGGTTATACCTCTGCTCCTACTATTTATATATACGGCGGCGGCGGAACAGGTGCAACCGCCAGTGCGACAATAGCCGGAGGCGCTGTAACGGGCATCACGGTAAACACTCCCGGCACAGGTTATGCCACTGCGCCGACTATTTTGGTGGGAAGCACCAAAGAAGTTAAAATGGTGCCGGCGGACGGCGCTACCTATAACGGGCCTTATGGTGCTTACACAGTCAAGAATGACGGAAGAGACGGAGGCGTGCCTGACCCGACCAGAGCCGGTCCTAAAATGGTCGTTATTGGGAATGAAGGAGGCATTCTGCCCAAACCGGTAACGCTCAATGCCCCGCCGAATCCCATAAGTTACGACCACGCTCCCAAGACAATGACGCTTGGTAATGTTGACGGGTACACGCTTTATTTAGGGCCCGCGGAACGTGCCGATGTTATCGTGGATTTTTCCGCGGTTCCGGCCGGTGCGGCTTTAATACTTTATAATGACGCGCCCGCGCCTCTTCCGGCGGGCGACCCTCGTTACGATTATTATACGGGCAATGGTGATGAAACCGCGACCGGCGGCTCAACACCGACAGTGCCTGAATTAGGCCCCAATACGCGGACAATCATGCAAATCCGTATAACCGGAACTGCCTCGGCGCCGTTTAATTTTACCGCGCTTGATACGGAGCTTCCAGCGGCATACCTGGTAACCCAGCCGGCTCCGCACGTTCCGCAACCGGATTATCCCGGAGTTTATAGCGCTACGGCAGAAACGTATGCTCACATAATGGATACTTCATTAACATTTATCCCAACCGGCGCCAGCGCGCCGATAACGGTTTCGCTCCAGTCCAAGGCAATTGGCGAAGATTTTGAAGAAGAGTACGGCCGCATGAATGCCCGTCTCGGAACCGATTGGTGGATTATTGTCGCCGACGGCGGGCAGGGGTTTGGGTTCGCTTACTTGGACCCGCCTACCGAAGTCTTGCCTGAAAATGAAGTGCAGATATGGAGGATTGCTCATTACGGAGTGGATACCCACGTTATCCATTGGCATTTGGTAAATGTGCAGGTAATAAACCGGGTTGACTGGGCAGGCGTGATAAAAGCGCCTGACCCTACGGAACTCGGCTGGAAGGAAACGGTTAAGGTTAATCCGCTCGAAGTGATTATTGTCGCCGTGAAATCTTCCAAACCCACTTTGCCTTTTGCCATTCCGGACAGCGTCCGGCCTCTGGACCCGACATCGCCTATTGGCGCGATAATCGGCACAAATCCCTGGCCATACACGGGAGTTCCAATAATAAATCAGATAGTTAACTTCGGCTGGGAATATGTTTGGCATTGCCATATTCTGGGGCATGAGGAAATGGATATGATGAGGCCTCTGGTCATGAAAGTTCCGGGCGGCGGACCGTTTGAGCCGAGCGCGCCGGTAATGCTTAATGCCGTTGCCAACGGTCCTAATGAGGTAGCGCTTAATTGGACGTATAATTCAAATAACGACCCTATGTGTATTTCTATTATTCAGCGGACCAATACCGGTCCGATGGCCTATACTACCGTTGGCAGGATTGCGGGAAGTGTAACCAGTTTTACAGATAATACGGTTGGTCCGGATACGACATACACATATTGCGTTTATGCTTACAATAACGGCGGGCTTTCCCTGCCTTCGAATACGGCAAGCGCGACAACAGGAGCTGTAACCACCCCAAGTGCGCCGACCGGCGTAATTGCTGCAAGCGGTAGCGGACAGGCCACCGTAAGTTTTGCCGCGCCCGCTCAAACAGGCGGCACTCCGATTTTGTTATACACGGTGACTTCAAATCCAAGCGGTATAACTGCAACCGGAATTTCAAGCCCCATTATCGTGACCGGTTTGACCAATGGTGCCTCGTATAATTTTACGGTTAAAGCAACGAACCTGCTTGGGACAGGTCAGGTTTCAGGTGTGTCCAATACCGTAACTATAGGAGCGGTTGCAACGGTTGCCGCCGATAGAAAAAGCAACAGCAAATGCGGCCTGCTTGGACCAGAGCCGTTTATTCTGCTCGGGTTGCTTATGCTTTTAAAGAGGAAAAAGAAAAATATAAGAGGTTAACCTTTCGTTCTCGGACCCGCCCCGGCATTATGCCGGGGCGGGTATATATCCAAAAGCGGGGGGAGTATGCTGCGGGTTATAATTATAACAGTCGTTATTATTCTTCTTGCAGGGGCATATCTATATGCTTTGCCGGCATGCCCGGAAGTATTTATTGCCAAGCAACCGGATGGAACAGAGTTTCAGGCGCGCGCCAAAGGCGATGAATACGCCAACTGGATAGAAACAAAGGAAGGCTATCCGGTAATCATTAACAAGCAAACCGGTTTCTGGGAATATGCCCAAGTAAAACCTTTGGTGGGATTATCTCCGGCCGGCAAGGTCGTCGGCAGGCATGCGCCGGATGGAATCAAGAAAATATCCGCGTCCGAAATCCTCCAAAGTCGCCTCTTTATGATGAGCGAGCGTTCCGGTTTATTGGGAGGATTTACCACGAGCGGTTCATCTGCCGAACCTTCTCCCGCGCCGGAAGCCCCACAGCCTGCGCCGCTTAATATCTTAGGCACGCGTAAACTCGCGGTAATCCTGGTTAGTTTTGCGAACAGGCCTTTAGTGACTACCGAATCAAACTGGGAAAGCCGCCTTTTTGGCGCAACCAACAGCGTAAAAGAATACTTCAACGAGGTTTCTTACGGGCAACTGCTTATTGCACCGGCTGAGGAGACCGGCGGCATCGTTAATGATGGGGTAATTTCGGTCACCTTAACCACCAACCATCCGAATACGGGCGGTGTTTTCGGGGCGGCTAACCAGCAGCTTGCAAAAGATGCAATTATCGCCGCTGACCCTTATGTCGATTTTGCTTTGTTTGACAGCGACACCAATGGGATAATTACCAGCAATGAACTGCATATCGTGGTTATTGCTGCTGGTTTTGAATATTCATACATCGTGCATGGCGTGCCGGCACTTTGGGCACATAAGTGGGCTATTGACGGCAACACCTCGCCTCCGGTTTCCGCTCCGATAGTTGATGGCAAAACCGTGGGCGGGCTTCCGGGTGGTTATATCCAATTAGGTGAATTGCATAACGACCACCAGGCAACTGTCGGCGTTCTAATCCATGAACTCAGCCATGATTTGGGCAATGCTACTGTTTCATACGGATTGGTAGACCTTTACGATACGGATGGAACTTCGAATGGTGCCGGGAATTGGGATACTATGTCTTATGGCGCCTGGAATAAGACAAATTACAACGGTGATACACCGGCTCATTTCAGCGCCTGGTGCAAATGGTATCTCGGCTGGATTGTCCCGACACAGGTTTCGGCTCCGACCGGAGCAGTCGCTTTCCCGCGGGTAGAAACCGCCATAGGAGCGGACAGGGGCGTCAAACAACTCTTCACGAATCCGGATGGCCCGGAAATAGGCGGAACAGGGGAATATTTCCTACTGGAAAACAGGCAGAAAACCGGTTATGATTCGGCGCTTCCGGGTGAAGGGCTTCTTATCTGGCATATTGATGAGACACAGGTTGATAATGACAATGCAGCGCGCAAGCTGGTGGATTTGGAAGAGGCAGACGGCTTGAATAATCTGGATAATAAAATTAATAAAGGCGACGCAGGCGACCCCTACCCGGGTTCGTCAGTTAAGCGGATATTAGATAACGCCTCCAACCCGAACAGCAAGTTTTACAGCGGATTGCAAAGCGCTTTAGCCGTTGCCAATATCAGCGATTCCGGCGCGGAGATGAGCGCGGATATCATAAGCACCTCTGACCTTCCGCCGGTTCTAAGCGCGCCGGGAGATTGGGGGATAGATGTGGTCCAGCCATTATCTTTTACGCTTTCTGCCTCTGACCCGGAAGGCGACCCGATAGCATATTCAATTGTTTCAACTCCGGCAGGCGCGACACTGGATGCGGTTACCGGCGTTTTTAACTGGGTTCCGGGCTATAGCCAGGAAGGTGTTTATGATATTACTTTTACGGCAACGGCAAATGTTTTGTCCGACTCCAAAACCGTGAGGATTACTGTATCACAGGTTGTTCCGCCCGCACCGGCAGGGCTTTCTGCGCACATAGTTTCCAGTATTAGTTCAAACCTTGCTTGGACGGACAATGCATCCAACGAAACCGGGTTTAAGATTGAACGCAGTTACGATAATATTACCTTTACCCAGATTGCGACTGTCGGTGTTGACGCAAGTTCTTACCTCGATAACGAAGTTTCTTCGCAAGGTGCCTGCTATTACCGTATCCGCGCCTATAATGCCGTTGGTGATTCTGCTTATTCCAATACCGCGTTACTCCAGGCAACGCCGGTTTCATACATATCAAAAAGCGACAACAAAAATAATTCCAAATGCGGATGTCTGGGGCCTGAGGCGCTGATTCTTTTCTTGTTGGTCAGGCTAATCAGGAAAAGGAAAAGCAAGGTATGATTAACTCAGACGATTGTTGGGCAACAACAACGAATCAACTAATATCGTATTGTCAACAGAGAAGGTTTAGTGTACAACAAGGTGGAGTGAGGGCCGTAGGGGTGGATTATGGGATGCAGGGGTAATAGGTATGGGATACACGGGTTAGCGGTATGGGATACACGGGTCAGTGGCATGGGATACACGGGTGAGTGGTATGGCATCCGGGGGTGAGTGGTATGTAATATACGGGTAAGTAGCATGATATCCGGGGGTAGGCAGTATGGGATCCACGGGGGTGAGGGGGTATATCCACGGGGCAGGAGGGGGGAATCCACGGGGGTGGGGGGTGGCAGGCAGATATATATAGGAGGGGATTCTCTTCCCTCTTTTTGTACAGTTAATCTTCTTTAGATCCCGTCCTTGGTTTTGTATAAACTGTTTCATTTGGGTGGTTGTATCATTTTTATTAATGAGACAGACATAAATACGTTTTTGTTAATTCTATATCTCATAATACGTTATAAATAGCTATCTTGATGTTTATAGGTGTTTCATTAATCGCCTTAAATGAGACAATATAGAGGTTTTAAACGATAGCGAATTGTTTGCTTAAACACATGATTTTAAATGGGTTAGATTAGTTAACAGTATTTTAACAACCGTTGGCACGATATTTGCTTATATAAATAGTAACAGTTGTCGTATGTAAAAATAGGAGAAGAGCAAATGGGGAAAAAAGCCAGAGAGATTGTAGGGATTGACTTGAATGATTTGGTCAAGGATTTAAACCGGGCTTATTGTGATGAGTGGTTGGCATATTATGCCTGGTGGTATATGGCGCAGTCGGTTGAGGGTAAAGGGTATGAGGATATGGCTGAATTCCTGAATAAAATTGCCAAAGACGAGTTGGAGCATGCCCAAGAATTAGCGGAAAGGATTATTGAACTCGGCGGACTCCCGACCAATAAATTAAGCGCCATCGAATCCAACGCAAATAATCCATATCCCGGCGTTATGGAAAACCTGGGTGATTATGATGAGATAATAAAATTAGTTACGGATGCCGAAGCAGGCGCGATTGAAGTTTATAATAAAATAGCCGGCAAAACCTTTGGCAAAGATCACGATACCTATCAATTAGTAACCCATATTATGGGAGAAGAGATAGGGCATGAAGAGATGTTTGAAAACTTAAAAGAACGATAATGATGACAACCGTGATTAATCAAAATATAAAAGAAGCCTTGAGGCTTGCCCGGGAACTGGTTATCCTGGCAGATAAAGGCGAAGCCGCGAGCAAGGATGATGGATGCAGGGTGCTTTACAGTATTATCCGCGACTGCGCTTATAGTATCCGTGTCCACGTAGAACGCGAACGTGAGGAGCATAGGAAAAAGGGCCTCTGGCTGATTTCAGACGGTCCGGATAATAACGGGGAAGATAATTCCAATAAGAATTAAAAATGATAAAGGAGAGGGGAAATGTTAAACGCCGCTTGTTCAGCAGAGCCTGAAACGGAAACCGGTGACCAACCGATATCATGGGAGGACATGGTCCGTTATACCCTGAATGACCAGGGCGGTGAACTTCGTTTCGTTGATTTCGAGGTCCTTCCCCCGCTTAAACAAACTCAATTCGGAAGCTTTCTTCTAAAATATTTTCCCGGCCGCGCTCTTAAAGAAGTGCGCCGGGAAGATATTCCTTCCGGTTATAATACAGATAGGAACAGCCGGTATGGCTCGTTCGGGGTTTTTGATGCCATTATAAATCTTAAAAAACTATTATGTTGTTAAATCTGCCAGAAGCAGAGCAAAGGAGGTGGAGTAAAATGGAACTGGATATCTTGCAGTTGACGCCGGATACTGTGGTTTATGTTGATGAAAAACGGTCGAAGCTCATCATTGAAATCGATATGCCGAAAACGAGGGATGAACTGCCTGAAAAATTGGAAAATATAAACTTCAAATAGGAAAGAGGGGAAAAGGGGGTATGTTTAATTGAAGGAAAAAGGAGGGGAAAATATGGAGTTGATACCAGTAAGAAACACCAGCCTAACTCCAATCGTAAGGGATATGGACAGGCTTTGGCAGAATTTCTTCAACAGCAGCTGGAATATGGTGCCGATGGAACCGACCAACGGTGGGTGGCTGCCGGTAATGGACGTTGAAGAATTGGATAATGAGATAAAGGTTACCACCGAACTGCCCGGCGTGGATTCAAAAAACGTCCAGGTAACGGTTTCCGGCGATCTGATTACCATCAAGGGCGAAAAGAAAGAGGAAACCGAGCAGAAAAAGAAGAACTATTACCGTTCAGAAAGATGCTACGGCTCTTTCCAGCGGACGGTCCGGGCACCGGCTGATATTGACGCCAATAAATGCTCAGCCGAATTCAAAAACGGCGTGATGACCGTGACGTGCCCCAAGGCTGAAAAAAGCAAAACCAAACAGGTTGAGGTTAAGGTGAAATGAAAGCAAATAACCCCCTTTCCTCTTTTCTTTTTAACTAAGGGAAGGAAATTATGATTACACAACTAAAAATGCTCTTTGAACAAGAAGCGACCCTGGTAACCCTGCGGGATGAACTTTACGGAGGCAGCTGGGCGAGGATGATAAAGGATTTGCGGAACCGCATGGAAGAAAAGCCTTATATTTTCAAGCTGGTTAACCGCATCCAAGCGGATTTAAGGCTTATAGAAAAGATGCGCCAGGATGAATGCAAGCGTAAAATGCCAAAGGCATCATAGGGCATGCAAAGCGGGGTTAAGGCAGAGAGGAGCGATGGAACATGACGGAAAGATACCTTTTAAGGAAAGAACAGCTTTTGTTAACATTGCGCGATAATATTTACGGCGGCAGTTGGGAAAACATGATAATGGATTTGACGTGCCGGATAGGCGAAGGCCCGGATAATGATAAACTGGTCGAGCGCATGCAGTCTGATTTGCAACTTATAGAAGAACTCCGCCAAATGGAACGTGAAAATAGAATATTAAAAACATCATCGAAAAGTGGACTAGCAGGTTAGAAAGGAAGGAATGTATGAAGCTAAGCGAACGGATCCAATCGGCAGACTGGAAAACCGAGAAACACGTGCCGGCAATCGAATGCCCGGATGAGGTAAAGGCAGGCGAGCTGTTTGAGGTGAAAGCCGGCCTTGGCAAGGAGATTCCGCATCCGAATACTACGGAACACCATATCAGGTGGATTGAGCTGTTTTTCCATCCGGATGGTGAAAAATTTACCTACCAGGTAGGCCGTTATGAATTCAGCGCGCATGGCGAATCTGTTGACGGCGCAAATAAGGGACCGGTTTATACACACCATATGGTTACAAGCTCTCTAAAGATTAGTAAACCTGGCACCCTTTATGCCCTGGCACTGTGCAATATCCATGGGTTGTGGCAATCCGAAAAGGAAATCAAAACCGCTTAAATGAAAGGGAAATGAATTATGATGCCACGCGAAATAAAGCCGAATGTCACGGCTGTCGGTGTCCAGCATTGGGATAGGCGCCTGTTTGACGAACTTATTCCACTGCCCGAAGGCACCAGCTACAATGCCTATCTTATTAAAGGCTCAGGAAAAACCGCTTTGATTGATACGGTCGAAACATCCAAAGGAAATCTCCTGATAGAAAACCTTTCTAAACTAGGGGTTAAACAGCTTGATTACGTCATTACCAACCATGCCGAGCAGGACCATTCAGGTTCTATTCCGCTTGTTCTCAAGCACTACCCGATGGCAAAGGTCGTTACCAACCAGAAATGCAAGGAAATGCTCATGGATTCCTTGATGGTTCCTGATGAGAAGTTCATAGTAGTAAAAGACCGTGAGACATTATCACTCGGCAACAAAACCCTGGAATTTATCTTTGCGCCGTGGGTGCACTGGCCTGAAACCATGCTGACATATTTGAAAGAAGATAATATACTGTTTCCCTGCGACTTATTTGGTTCGCACCTGGCAACGAGCGATTTATATGTGACCGATGAGCCGCTGGTTTACCGCGCCGCCAAACGTTATTATGCGGAAATCATGATGCCTTTCAGGAACCATATTAAAAAGCATCTGGAAGCGCTCAAGGAGTATAAAATAGATATCATCGCCGCCAGCCACGGCCCGGTTTACAATAAGCCCGAATTCATCCTTTCGGCCTATCGCGATTGGGTAGCGGATGATGTCAAAAACCAGGTCGTTATTCCTTATGTTTCCATGTATGGTGATACGAAAAAGATGGTTGACCATCTCATTGATTGCCTGGTCAAGCGTGGGATTAACGCGAAGCCTTTTGATATTCCCAGGACCGATATCGGGGAGTTGGCTATGGAATTGGTTGATGCCGCGACAATTGTCATCGGTTCACCCACCGTCCTGGCAGGCGCCCATCCGGCTATTGTTACCGCGGTTTATCTTGCCAACGCCCTAAGGCCGAAAGCGCGGTTTGCTACAGTCATCGGTTCTTTCGGTTGGGGAGGCCGGATGATAGACCAGATTAAATCAATGGTGCCAAATCTCAAAGTCGAACTGCTTGAACCGGTCATGGCTAAGGGTCATCCCCGTGATAATGATTTCAAGTCCATAGAAAAACTTGCGGATACCATCGCCCAAAAACATAAAGAACTAAAATTGGCTCAACTGGAAAATGTCTCTTTTAACCCCATGTATTGTACGTATGAAGGCGTTCCGGGTTGTGGCAGCCCAAAAAAGAGTTTAAACACGCTTTGCCCCGAGATGGCGCCCGGATTGAGTGAATTAGGAGGCGGATAAATAAGGAGATTATTATGATTAGAATAAAAAATATCCTTGTCCCAACCGATTTTTCCAGCCTGTCGGATAAGGCGCTTTCGCATGCAATTGATATTGCCCAAAAATACGGCGCCAGGGTATACGTGATACACGTGGTGGACGTTATACAACAGTGCTCGGTCGATTATTGCATAGATGTTGATATCATGCAACGGTTGGAAAGAGAGGCCATTTCGCATGCAAAGGAGTCGATACAAAAGCAATTAAACAAGCTTTCTATGCCAAAGGGGTTGGAGATTGAGCCCGATGTGAAGCAGGGCACGGCATATCTGACAATCTTGAAGGAGCAGGACGAGATGAAGATTGACCTTATTGTGGTTGGGGCGCATAAGAAAAAACGCTTTATTAATTATTTCCTGGGTAGTGTTGCGGATAAGATAATAAGAGGCGCTTCCTGCCCGGTTTTGGTTGTTAAGAGTTGATATCAGGATTATTAAAAAAGGAGGTGAAATATGACATATGTTGATAAAGCAAACCGTGGTCATAACCGGAGAGTAAGCCTGGGAGCGGATATTGATAAAAGGTTTAGCGGTTTTTTCAGCCGCATTTGGTCCGAGCCGGCCGCCGTTTCAAGCGCCAGGATGTTCGGGCCGGTTATCCCAATTTACGTTACTGAAGACAAAAAAACAGTGGTTGTCAAAGCGGGATTATCCGGGCTGGAGAAAAAAGATATTAAAGTAAACCTGCAAAATGATTTTCTGAATATAAAGGTGGAAAAGAAAGAAGAGATAGAGAAAAAAAACGGCGGTGTGTGCAGTTTCGAACGGCGTTATGACGTTTTTTCCCGTTCCATGCTCATGCCTTCAGGGATTAATTCCAGTAAAACCAGGGCGGTTTACAAGAATGGTATCCTTACCGTGGCTCTTGCTAAAACCCGTCCCGAACGGCAAGCCTGCCTGGATAGCAGACAAGCCGGGAAGGTGAATACAAAACCCAAGCCGGTGAATATTAAAGTGAAATAATAGATGTTAAAAACGGATAATCGCTTGAACGGGAAAAACCATTAAGAAAGGATGTGATAATATGATAAGCACACAACAAGTAGGGGAAAATGCCGGGAAAATCTGGTATAATCTTGGTAAAAACGGAGAGGTGAGCACTAAGGAACTTGCCAGGGAAGTTAACATGAATCCTGATGAAATAAACCTGGCGCTCGGCTGGCTGGCGCGGGAAAACAAGCTGAAGCTTTCCGAAAAGAACCGGAATATCTATGTCGGCTTGACGGATGCGGAAAAAAGGGCCTATCTCCAGGCGAGCCATAAATAATTAAAAACAAGCAAATAAGGAAAGGGGGTGAAAAGAATGTGTTGCGATACTTGCGAAACCCACAGGAAAAAAGATGTATACGAGTGCGCTAAAGGCAAGAATAAATGCTCAACAAAGGAAGTCGAAAAAGGGAAATCAGCCCCTATGTGTTGCGGCGAGCCAATGAAAAAGAAAAGGTAAATATAAATTGAAAAGCAAGATTAATTAAAGGAGGAAAAAATAAGATGCTTAACCAACAGCAAATGATAGAGCCGCTTATCGGCTTGGGTAAAACCCAATGGGATATGTCCATGGGAATGTGGAATAGTTTCCAGAAAAACTGGGGGCAGATGATGAATACCATGATTGAGCAGGGGTTCGCTTTGCAAAATGAAAGCATGAAAACGATGACCGATTGGATGAAAAAGGCGAATGAAGCAAGCGAAAAGCTCATGGGGCAGATGGGTGAAAACTGGACGAGAGTCGTGTGCCAGGCAACTAATTTGGGCGGCCAGAAAAATAAGTAGGCAAAAGAAAAACTAAACCTTGAATAGGTTTATTTAGGAATAGCGGGGTAGATAAAACCCTGCGATTCCTCCTGGAAAGGAAAGTTATGAGGTTATTAGTGGTTTATTATTCGCTTTACGGCCATATCCGTAAAATGGCTGAAGCAATTGCCGAAGGTGCAAAGGAAGTTCCGGGTGCTGAAGTGGAAATATGCCGCGTGCCTGAAACGCTTCCCAAGGAGGTAATTGAAAGGATGGGCGCAACTGAAGCCCAGAAGGCTATGGCAAAAGACCCGGTATGTTCCGTGGATGAACTTCCCAAGGCCGATGCGATTATTTTCGGAACGCCTACGCGCTTCGGAAATATGTGCGGACAGATGAGGCAGTTCCTGGATGCAACCGGCGGTTTATGGGCGAAAGGTTCCCTCATCGGCAAAGTCGGGAGCGTTTTTACCAGCTCGGCAACCCAGCACGGCGGGCAGGAATCCACAATACTTAGTTTCCATACCACGCTGCTTCACCAGGGGATGGTCGTGGTTGGCCTGCCGTATTCTTTCCAGGGGCAGATGCGAATAGACGAAATTACCGGCTCTTCCCCTTACGGCGCGTCCACTATTGCCGGAGGCGACGGCAGCCGCATGCCCAGCGAGAATGAATTAGCCGCCGCGCGTTTCCAGGGAAAACACGTGACAACGATTGCTTCTAAATTGGCTGGCAAATAAATGCCAGGTTAAGGAAAGGGACTGTTTATGAAACTGAAAGTATTGGCGATAGGGTTGTTGATTTTGGGATTGAGTTTTGGGTTTTATTTTTATGCTAATGGCCAGGATCACAACGGTCCTGGTGAACACCCAGGGGTCAAAACAGAACATCCCGGAATGAAAGAGCACCCCGGCGAAAAAGTCACTCCGGAAGACGTCCGTAAAGGCATCAACGACTATATTAAAAAAGATTCGGAACTTAAAGGCGGCTATTTCCTGGTTTATGATGCCAAAGAAATGAAAACATGGACGCTTCAATTGAGCAAAGTCCACGATTGGATAAGCCTCATTAAAAAAGAGGATGCTTATTTTACCTGCTGTGATTTTACGGAAATTTGCGGGGAGTGCCTTATAGGAAAAAAGCATGATATTGAAAAACATCATAAAATGGATATTGATTTCTGGATGAAAAAAGACGGCAAGAAATTCGAGGTATTTAGGATAGTCATCCATAAGCTTGATGGCGCCGAACGGCATACTTATCAGGATGATGAAATTGCACCGGTAAAATGAAATATGCGTTCATGAAACATTATGCAGTTGTTTTATTCGCGGTAATGCTGCTCTTGGCAGGAGCATGCAGGCATGATGGGTCTGTGACGGGGGCTAGGCTGGTCCGGATAAACTGCCAGATGACCCTCAAAAACCAGCCTGATGAGTCTTCGGAAGTGAAAATTTGGATGCCGGTTCCCCGGCAGACGCCTTTTCAAAAAGTCAGCGAGCTTAAGGTGAATAACGGCCGATTGTATAGCGAGCCGGAATACGGCAACCAATTGATTTATCTTGATGAAAAAGGCGCCGCGCCGGAACCCGGTGGGATCGGTTTTAGCTGCCTGGTGGAACGGCTGGAGCAAAATGCTTATGAAGTCGATACGGAAAATCCGGCCGTTCTGGATAAATTCCTCCTCCCGAACCGCCTTGTAACGATGAGCCCGCGGGTAAAAGAGCTTGCCGGGCAAATCAGTTCTTCACAAACTGATTATTTGGCGAAAGCCCGCGCCATTTATGATTATGTCCTCCAAAAGATGAAATACGACAAATCCCAGCCGTTTTGTGCGATAGGCGACACTGAATTTGCCCTGGATGCCGGCATAGGTAATTGCACTAATTTCCATTCCCTTTTTATTTCCCTGGCGCGCGCTTCAGGGATTCCTGCCAAATTCGTGATCGGTTATCCCTTGCCGGGCGAAAAACATGGAACGCTTACAGGATACCACTGCTGGGTGGAGTTTTACGTGCCCTATAGTGCGTCGCATCGGGGGCGCTGGGTGCCGGTTGATGCATCCGAAGCCTGGAAAAATCCGGATAAACGGGAGTATTTCTTCGGCGCGGTGGATGAAAACCGGATTCTTTTTACCGAAGGCCGTGATATCACCCTTGCCCCGCCCCAAAAATCAGCCCCGCTTAATTATTTTGTTTATCCGTATGTCGAAATAAACGGTCGGCCTTCAGAGGAATACGAGTTGAAAATAACATACGATGACAGTAAAAGATAACCCTGTGCTTTTTGGATGAAAGAAAAACATATGGAATTGAACGAGAGCTTTTACCAGATGCTTGTGGATAATATGTATGAGGGGGTGTATTTTGTGGATTGCGACAGGGTCATCAGGTATTGGAACAAAGGCGCGGAAAGAATTACCGGATATAAAAACTATGAAGTTATCGGTAAGCCGTGTTCCGAAAATATCCTGATGCATGTTGATGACGCCGGTTCATTCCTGTGCACGGGAGCTTGCCCCTTGTTTGAAAGCAACCATGAAGGGAAAACGCTTGAAGTGGAAACGTATTTGCATCATAAGGATGGGCATCGTGTTCCCGTCAAAGTCTGGGTCACCCCCATCAGGGATTTAAATAATGAGATTGCCGGTTCGGTCGAGTTGTTTGCTGATAACTCGGAAAAACTTGCTTCGCAGGAAATCATTAAAAACCTCCAGGAAAAGGTTTATCTTGATATTCTTACAGACGTGAGCAACCGGCGGTTTGCGGAAATACAGATAAACAACAGGCTGGAAAGCTTGCGGCGTTACAACTGGCCGTTCGGCTTTCTTTTTATGGATGTGAATAACCTCAAAGCGGTTAATGATTTATACGGCCACGACGCCGGCGATTTGGTCTTGAAAATGGTGGCAAATACGCTCATCAAGAATTCAAGGGCCTTTGATGTGATAGGGCGCTGGGGCGGGGATGAATTCGTTGCCATAATACCGAATGTCAATGAGTTTCATCTGCAGCTCGTAGCCAGTAAATATAAAAATCTGGTGGCGCAATCAAGCCTTTCACGAAACCTGAATGTCATCAGGGTCGGTCTTTCCATCGGCGCCACCCTTGCCCAGCTTGATGACACGGTGGATTCGCTGGTGCGGCGTGCGGATAAACTCATGTATGAATCACAGGCGGGTGAAAAGCAAAACCGAAGGTATCTTAAAGGCGTTTATTAGCACGGCACTCGATTAATAAATTGCCGTTAAGAGCATATGATAAATTTATTTGATGCAAAGGAATGGAATTATCGGCTTCTTTAATATTGCTTCCGAGGCCGTTAAATAACAAGAAGGAGTTTTTATATGCCGGAAGGAAAATCTGATTTGGAAGTTGCTAAGTGGCTTCGGATGGCCATCAATTCTGAAAAGCAGGCAATTCATGACTATCTCAAATACGCCCGGATGACCGAAAACAAAGAGGGCAAAAATATGTTTATAAAGATTGCTCTTGATGAATACGGTCACATGTCCGCCCTGGAAAAAGAGCTTGATAATGTCCAGGCAGGAAAGAAATGGGAGGAAATAAAACTTTCCGAATCACCCGTGGAAAAAACCTTGCCCGCTTTGGATACGGATTCTTTATCCGATGAAGAAAAAGCCGGCAAGAACGAAACCCAGGCACTGGCTATGGCTATGAAAGCGGAGAAAAAGGCGAAAGGATTTTACCTCGGCAAATCCTGCGTGGTAAAGGATCCCTTTGCCAAGTCGCTTTTAGTGCGGCTTTCCGAAATGGAAGATGCGCATTACCGGATTCTGGAGGCGGAACTTGATTCTATAAACCAGAGCGGTTTCTGGCTGGGGATCAGGGAGATTTCTTTTGAAATGTCGTGAATGAAAAAGAAGCAAAAATGATATACGATACCGTCATAATCGGCGGAGGCCCGGCGGCGATTACCTCCGCAATTTACACCGCCCGCAAAGGCGTTTCTTTCTTCATGATTGCCAAAGATATCGGCGGACAGACGAACTGGACGATGAATATAGAAAATTACCCCGGTTTTAACCTCATCACTGGCGCGGAATTGTCTGATAAATTCAGGGAGCATTTGGAACAGTTTAAAATAGATTTAAAAGAGGATGAAGACGTTAAATCGGTCCAGAAACAGGGAGAAATAATAAAAATCGCCACGGACAAAAACAGTTATGAGGCGCGCAGCGTGATTATCGCGTCCGGCCGAGAGCCGAGGAAACTGGGCGTTAAGGGCGAAGAGGAATTATTGAATAAAGGCGTGGCTTATTGCTCCACCTGCGATGCGCCGCTCTTCTTTGGAAAGGATGTGGCGGTAATCGGCGGCGGCAATTCCGCCCTGGAAGCCGTTTTGGAATTGATGAGGATTGCCGGGAAGATATATCTTATCCATAGGTCGGCGCCATTGAAAGCGGATTCGGTCATGGTGGAAAAGGCTAAGCAAAGCGGCAAGGTTACCATCTTTACGGATGCCAAGACACTCGAGATTTCCGGGAATAAATCGGTTGAGAGCGTAAAGATTGAACACGAAGGCGCCCAAAAGTCTTTAGCTGTCCAGGGCGTATTTATTGAAGTCGGCTCGGTGCCGCTGTCGGGAATAGTTGAAGGCGTAGCTAAAAATAAAGAAGGCGAGATAATGGTTAATTGCAAATGCGAAACCAGTGTCCCGGGCATTTTCGCCGCAGGCGACGTTACCAATGTCTCGGCCAAGCAAATCGTTATCGCCTGCGGGGAAGGCGCCAAGGCGGCAATCGCCGCTTTTGAGTATGTCAGCCGCCTTAGCATGTGATACAGGGAGGTAATATATGTTGACGGAAATTATGAGCAATGAACTGGCTGAAAAGGTTTTCCACACCAATACGCCCGCGGCGATTCTCTTTTCATCAACTTACTGCGGAACCTGCAAGAAGGTCACCGCCCGGATTGAAACCATTGCCGGCGGTTACGGGAAAATAAATTTCTTTAAGCTGGATGTCACCAAAAACCCACAGGATTTAGCGCAATATCAAATCCTGCACATCCCGACCCTGGTGTTCTTTAAAGGGCATGATGAGCTGGACCGCATGAACGGCGATATCACTGAAGATAAAATCAAAGAGGGCTTGAATAAGTTAATCTAATGGATAACTTGCTGCAAACGTTGGAAGGATACATACAAGGACCTTTTATCCTGGCGTATCTGGCCGTCTACGCGGCCGGAATACTGGTCAGCTTTACCCCGTGTGTTTATCCGGTAATCCCTATGACCGTGGCGTTTATCGGCGGCCAAAGCCAGGGCTCCAGGCTGAAAGGCTTGGGCCTTTCCGTGTTTTATGTTTTGGGCATGGCGATAACTTATACAGTTCTTGGAAGCATCGCTGCTCTTACCGGGATGCTCTTCGGCCGCATCCAGACCAATCCCTGGACTTATTTTATCGTTGCCAATATATGCATCCTTTTGGGATTATCCATGCTGGAGGTTTTCGAACTGCCTTTGCCGTCGTTCCTTAATAAATTACAGCCGAAAGGCGCCAAGCGCGGCTTTATCGGCAGTTTCCTGGTTGGCGCCGCATCGGGCCTGGTTTTGGGCCCTTGCACGGCGCCTGTCCTGGCGGTTTTGTTGGCGATAATCGCCTCCCAGCAAAACGTGGCTTTCGGCATAAGCCTTTTATTCATATTTGCGTTAGGCATGGGAACCTTATTGATAATTATCGGAGCCTTTACAGGTTTATTGTCAAATATGCCCCATGCGGATGCCTGGATGGTTAAGATTAAGAAATTATTCGGATGGATTCTTATCGCTACCGGAGAATATTTCCTGATTATGTCCGGTAAAATGTTCGTTTGAAGGGAGAAGATGATATGAGAAAAAAGGATTTCTTGATAAGCATATTGTTGATAGCCGCTTTATTTGGCTGCCCGCGCCGGGATGATTCATCCAAGGCCAAGGAGCCAACCCCTTATGATATTGCCAAAATAACCATGGAAGAAAAAGCGCCCGATTTTACCCTCAAGGATTTAAACGGCAGGGAAATTAAACTAAGCGACTATAAAGGTAAAACAGTGATGCTGGTCTTCAGCACTACCTGGTGCCCGCATTGCCGTGAGGAAATACCCCACCTCAAAGAAGTATATTCCAAATACCCGCCCAAGGATTTTACCCTGCTTAATATAGATGTCCAGGAAAGCCATGAAAAGGTTTCTTCATTCGTTAAAGCGAACGAAATCCCTTATCCGGTGCTCTTGGATGAAAAAGGGGCTGTTGCCGCCGCATACAATGTCGCGGGCGTCCCGAATATTATGGTGGTTGATAAAAATGGCGTTATTGTTTGCAAATCATGCCGCGGTGTTGATACTATCCTTAATAGCTTATTAAGCGGCCGCTAAAATATAATTATTATGAAAGATTTCTCGGTCCTTATCGGAGGCAAGGCCGGCGACGGCATAAACCAGGCCGGCATGATAATCGCCCGCATCCTTACCCGCCTGGGTCATTATATTTACATATATTATGATTACCCCTCGCTCATCAGAGGCGGGCATAATTTTTCCATCATCCGTATGTCGGAAAATAAAATCGCCGCGCAT
This sequence comes from Planctomycetota bacterium, assembly GCA_016207825.1. Taxonomy (NCBI): domain Bacteria; kingdom Pseudomonadati; phylum Planctomycetota; species Planctomycetota bacterium. The sequence goes on from JACQZI010000025.1 coordinate 46,798, forward strand.
ACGGATAAAATAGACTGTCTCGTGGCCTTAAACCAGGAGACTTTCGACCTCCATAAAAACCGGCTGAACGGAAACGGGATTATCATTTACGATTCCGATACGGTTTCCATAGCCAAGTGCCCGGGGGATTGCACGGCGCTTCCTTTGACCGCGATAAGCAAGGAGGAAAAAGCAACGCCCGTAATGCGCAATTCTATTGCCATCGGCGCCCTTTGCAAAGCGCTCGGCATAGAAGAAAAAATATTTACTGAGGTCTTTAATAAACACGCGGGCAAAGGCTTGGAACTTAACCTAAAGCTTGCCTCCCGCGGTTATGAAATGTCCAAAAAGGTTATCGAGATTAAAGCATCTTCCGGCAAACCCTTGCCAATCCTGACCGGTAACGAAGCGGTCAGCCTGGGCCTGCTCAAAGGCGGACTGGATGCTTATATCGCCTATCCGATGACGCCGGTTTCCAGCATTCTCCATTACCTGGCAGGATTGCAAAAGGATTTTGATATCAACGTCATCCATCCGGAAAATGAAATCAGCGTCATTCTCATGGCGGCCGGATTCGCCTATGCCGGGAAAAAGGCTGCCGTTGGGTCCTCAGGCGGCGGTTTTTGCCTGATGACGGAAGGCGTCAGTTTAGCCGGAATGGCTGAATTGCCTATTGCCATTGTCATGGGACAGCGCCCCGGGCCTTCGACCGGCATGCCCACTTATTCATCACAGACCGAACTCCACTTTATCCTTAATGCCGGCCAGGGCGAATTCATGCGCTTTGTAGTCGCCCCCGGCGATGCCGAAGATGCCTATGCATGGTCTTCTTTCGCCCTTAATGCCGCCTGGAAATACCAGACGCCCTCTTTTATACTCATAGACAAAACTCTGGGCGAAGGCACGTTCTCATTCGATATCGAATCCATAGATAAACTGAAAGGCCTTGAACCGGTTTTGTCCCGCCTGCCCGCTTCGACGAGACTAGGCGAGCCGGCGAGGCAGGAGGATAAACAAGAGCCTTATAAAAGATACCTGAATACAAGGGATGGAATTTCGCCGTTAATGTTTCCTCCAAATAAAGAGGCGATTATAAAAGTAAATAGCTACGAACACGACGAATCCGGCATTACCACCGAGGAATCCGCGCCCGTCAGCGTCATGCAGGAAAAAAGGATGCGTAAAGGCGAATATCTTGCCAAAGAGCTGGATAATTACGAGACGGTAAAGAATTACGGGGACAAAAACTCAACGACCGCTATTTTATGCTGGGGCTCGAATAAAGGAGTCTGCGTGGAAATCGCCGAAAAACTCGGGTTAAAAGTGATTCAGCCGGTTGTCCTTTCTCCTTTCCCGGTCAGCCAATTCAAGAAGGCGCTTGAAGGCGTGAAAAATATCATCGCGGTGGAAAACAATATCACCGGACAACTTGTCAGGCTTATTAATATGTATGGATTCCAGGTGACTAATAGCATCAATAAGTATGATGGAAGACCATTCAGTATAGATGAACTTGAGGGGATGATAAGGAAGTTATTAAAATGAGCATCAAAGAATTAGGCACTTATGCGAAAAACACCTGGTGCCCGGGTTGCGGGAACTTTGCCATCCTGAATACCATAAAGATGGTCCTGGATGAGCTAAAGGCGGAAACCGGCTCCTTGCAAAACGTGGTTATGATTTCAGGAATCGGATGCCATGCCAAGATTGTTGATTACGTTAATGTGAATAGCTTCTATTCCATTCACGGAAGGGTGGTCCCGGTAGCAGAAGGGATTAAGCTCGCCAATCCCGGCCTAAAAGTAATCGGCTTTGCGGGCGATGGCGATGCCTACGGAGAAGGGCTGGAGCATCTCCTCTTCGCCGCCAAGCGCAATATTGATATCACCATGATAATCCATAATAACCGGGTTTACGGGCTGACCACCGGGCAATACACCCCGACCTCTCCTTTGGGCTTTAAAGGGCGCTCCACCCCGTTCGGCACCATGGAAAAGCCGATTAATCCTTTGGAGATAATGCTCTCAAGCGGCGCCACCTTCATCGCGCGCGGCTATTCCAATAAAATGGACCTGCTCAAAGACACCATGAAGCAGGCGATAATGCATAAAGGATTTTCTGTCGTAGACGTCCTGCAGGTCTGCGCCACCTTTTATAATATGTATGATTATTATAATAGCAAGACTTACGAACTGTTTAATCATAAACCTGATGATTATGCATCTGCGCTTGCCAAGATAAGGGAATGGGATTACAATTCGGATTCACCGATTGGCTTGGGCGTATTTTATAAGAAAGAAGAGCCGGTGTTTGATGATAAATTCCGGATGGTTTCTCCGGAAAAGCCGGATCGGCAAACCCGTATAAATGAATTGTTAAAGGAGTCTATATAATTTACAAGAGAATGAACACGAATATAGCGAATAAGAACAAATAGCACGAATAGCATTAAACGCAATGGAAAAACAATTATTAGTGCGATTTCCGCCATAGGCGGACCTGCCTCCGGCATGGCGGCTTTATTCGTGTCGTTCGTGTTAACTGATTTGATTGGAGTTTGTTATGGAAAAATATAAGTGCACCGTATGCGGGTATCTTTACGACCCGGAAAAAGGAGACCCGGGAGCAGGCGTTGAGCCCGGCACCCCTTTTGACAAATTGCCCGAGGAATGGACCTGCCCGGTATGCGGAGCGGATAAATCTTATTTCGAAAAAGACGGTTAGAATTCTATTGCCGAGCCGATATATAAGACCAGCGCGATGGCAATGATGTGAAGTATCGCCCAGTCGATTGTCCCTATTCTAAATTTAGCCATAATCTTTTAAACCACAGATTACACAGATAATATTTTTCTGTGTGTTTTGGTGGCTATAAGAATTTTACTCCGATTGCATAAACAGCCGCGATTGCCGCAAGATGTATTATCCACCAGCCCAAATTTGGATACCGCGGGAAACTGAAACGCAAGGGCTGGTCTTTTTCCAAATCCGTATATTCCAAATCAAAGAGCGCCTTGCCCAGCGAGAACTTGGCGATTAATATCAGGATATCGGCCAGGGTGGTTTCAAAAACCAAAGAGTAAAAAGAAAGTCCTTTAGGCGGATGGTCAAATGAATAATGCGACATGAAGATAATGCCAAAGATGACGGTAAAACCGTTTAAAAGGTAACCTGCGGTGAGTGTTTTCCTGTTAAGGAAAAGCCAGGGGACGATGACGAAATTGAATATGCCGATAAAAAACGGGATATAATCAGCCGTGTCTTCCGGTGATGGGGTATGGACGCGGTAATGGAGTAGCCACCCGCCCAGCGAAACGAAGAACAGCCCGAAAGCCAGCATGAGTTTGATATTCTGTTTCTTGGTCATTAAAGAATAGTAACATTTACGCTTATTATTGTCAATAATCTCTCGCGAAAAAGATTGAATGAAGACGAAGAAAAATGGGCAGATAATAAAGATTATACTTGACAGTAATATACCAAGTTTCTATAATCCTATTCTAACGAATAATTCATCTACATACTATAAGGAGGCTTTATATGCGCAGAGCTAAAAGGACAACCATCGGCATTGCCCTATTAATATGTATAGCCACCGTAAACCTTGCCTTTGCCGACCCAACCATTTCCACTGATTCTTTGCCTGATGCCCTGCTCAATACTTCATACAACACTACAGTAAATGCGAATGGAGGAACTCAATTTAGCGCCACGGTGGTTGACGGAGAATACGGCGATTGGGGCGCGGGTTCGGGCTATCAATGGACACTCTCCGCCGGTGCTTTGCCTGCCGGGATGAATCTCCAAACCACCAACCCGAACGGCACAGGTGATTTTGAATGGTATGACCAGGGCTATAATTATTATACCGCGCGTTTGCCCGGCCAGATAAAAATAGTCGGCTCGCCCACCCAGACCGGAGTTGTCACTTTCACCTTGACCGCCCACTGTTTCGGCGGGGCAAATGTAAGCAAACAGTTTACCATTACCGTCGGCACCAACCAGTTGAATATTACCACCGCCTCTTTACCGCCCAACGATATAAATTATGCCTATAGCGCAACAGTAAACGCAACCGGCGGCACCACTCCTTACATCTGGTCAATCACAAACGGGAGCCTGCCTGCCGGATTATCCTTGAATTCTTCTGCCGGAGTAATCGCCGGAACTCCAACGGCTTCCGGCACATCGAACTTTACCGTCCAGGTAACTTCTAACGACAGCCAAACCGCAACCAAGGCTTTATCCATTTATATCGCGCCGACCATTTC